>DAIOVR010000029.1:0-10224 GCA_036758905.1 Beijerinckiaceae bacterium
TCCATCTGTCGCGCGAGCACCGGATCAAGTGTTGTGATCGATAAATGAACCTTAACCAAACCCTGCGCGGCCATCGGTCCCAAAATATCAATATCGCGCGTAATCAAACCGGACTTCGTAACGATACCTACGGGATGTTTAAACTTCGCCAATACTTCCAAGAGAGAGCGCATAATCATGCGCTCGCGTTCAATCGGCTGATAGGGATCGGTATTCGTGCCAATCGCGATCATACGCGGCGTGTAATTCGGTGCTGCTAATTCGCGTTCAAGCAATTCAGCGGCGCCCTCTTTGGCATAAAGCTTTGATTCAAAATCAAGCCCCGGCGAAAGCCCCATATAAGCGTGCGTTGGCCGCGCGAAACAATAGATGCAACCATGCTCGCAGCCACGATAGGGATTGATCGAGCGATCAAACGGCACATCGGGCGATTCATTACGGGTGATAATCGTTCGCGGCTTTTCAACCGTCACATCTGTCTTGAAAGCCGGAAGCTCGGCCATCGAGTCCCAGCCATCATCTTCCGCAAAGCGCGCAATCGGTTCAAATCGACCAGAAACATTGGTGACAGCACCGCGTCCGCGCCGTCGATCCGCATCGACGCCGTCAACCGTGAGCCTCTCGGCCACAAGCTCGTTTTCGTTTGCGAGCGCCATCAAATCCTCTAAATCGGAACATTATAAGAACATCACATTTAGATCTGATTCATCAAGTCCGATTTCTCGCTTTAAGGTGCTAAAAACAGAGGCAGGCAAATTTCATTGAGCCATGCTATGCGACGCGGCATGATCTCTGTCATTCTCCCCGCTCTGACCGAAGAGCCTGCTGCCATCGAGACTCTCGCCATCTTGGTCGAGGGCGTAGCGGAAGGCATTTTGCGGGATTGCGTGCTTGTCAGCGCCAAGCCGTCCGACCTATTTGAGCACTATGCCGATGCCGCCGGCTGCTCCTTTGTGGTCGAGAACGGTACCTACAACGCCTTGCTTAAGAAGGGCGCGGCACAAGTTCGCTCCGACTGGTCCTTGGTGATCACGCCCGGCCTGGTACCGTCGGGCGATTGGCTCACCGCGCTCGCGGATTGGATATCGGATAAGCCCCAGCCAAGCGACGCGGCTTTTATTCCCTTTCATAGCCGCAAAGGTTGGGCAGGCCGGCTCAATGCCTTCGCCGTGAATGTCTACCCTCACTTAACAGGCAAGCCGCACCCGCTGCAGGGCTTCATCGTTTCAACGTCGCTGCTCCGGCAAGGCGACTTGCCTCGGCTCAGGATGAGGCGGCTTGATGCGCGTATGGTGGATCGGCGAACGCTCGTTTAGCCACAGGATGTGGACATCTTATCCACAAGCTGTCCACATCCCATCCACACGCTATCGGCCGTTTATCCTCAGCCGCGCTTCAATGCTTCGCCCGGCCAGAGCGCCTTACGCGCCCGGTCATATTGCGGTGGCCGCGGTAAATCGACACCCAAAGCATCGGCTGCATGCCAACCCCAGCGCGGATTGTCGAGGAATGCACGCGCCAAAGCGATCTGATCCGCCTTGCCATCAGCCAAAATCTGCTCGGCCTGTTCGGGCGAGACGATCATCCCAACCGCGCGGGTCACAATGCCCGTCTTCTTCTTAATGGCATCGGCAAAATCAACTTGATAGCCGGGGCCCACCTTAATACGCGCCGCCGGATCAAGCCCGCCGGAACTGACACACGCATAAGCCGCGCCTTTAGCCTTTAAAGCGGCGGTCAATTGAATGGCGTCATCAATCGTCACACCGCCATCAATCCAATCCGACCCCGCGATACGAACACCAACAGCGATTGAGGCAGGCACCGCTGCTTTCACCGCATCCATCAGATGCAAGGCAAACGCCATCCGCTTTTCATGCGTGCCACCCCATTGATCAGTCCGCATATTCGAAAGTGGCGAGAGAAATTGATGCACGAGATAGCCATGCGTCATGTGTAATTCGATTACTTCATAGCCCAGCCGCGCAGATCTTTTAGCCGCTTGCACGAAAGCGGCAATGGTATGCTCAATACCAGCATCATCCAACGCTTCGGGTGTATGCCAATTCGGGCCGAACGGTTTGGCCGACGCACTCACCGTCTGCCATGGATCTTGCTCCGCTTGGAGGGATCCGCCGCCTTCCCATGGGCGCTGCGCTGAGGCTTTGCGTCCCGCATGGCCCAGTTGAATACCGAACAAAGTGCCCGGCAAAGCCACAGCGCGGGATGCCGCTAAAACACGCGCCATCGCCCGCTCATTCGCATCCGAATAAAGACCAACACACCCATGCGTGATGCGGCCCTTACGTTCAACGCCCGTTGCTTCCACCATCACAAGGCCTGCGCCCGACATTGCCAAATTCATCACATGCTGAAGATGCCAATCGGTCATAGAGCCATCATCCGCCGTATATTGACACATAGGCGCAACGGCAATGCGGTTAGGCGCCGTTACAGGGCCAATGGCGAGAGGCGTAAAAAGATGCGGCGTGGTCATTTGGTGTTCTTCCTTCTTTGCTCAATCGCGATATCGACCAAACTTAATAGCGTAAACAAGGTCTGGGCACCGGCCTGCGCGGTATTGCTGGTCGCATCATATTGCGGGGCAACTTCCACAACATCCGCTCCCACAATATCAAGGCCAGCAAGCCCGCGAATAATCTCGAGTGTCTCGCGCGTTGTCAGCCCACCAACCTCGGGCGTGCCTGTACCGGGCGCAAAAGCAGGATCAAGACTATCCACGTCAAAGCTCACATAGACAGGTCCGTTTCCAACCACCGCACGGGCTTTCGCTATGATGGCCTCAATCCCCATTTTGGGAACTTCTTCGGCATGGATCACCGTCATCCCGCTATCATAGGAAAATTCCCAGAGATATTCAGCGCCACCTCGAATACCGATCTGAATCACACGTTCAGGATCGAGCACGCCATCGAGCACCGCCTTGCGAAACGGTCCGCCATGATGAAATTTCGAGCCTTCATAGGGGCCTGACGTATCGCAATGCGCATCAATATGCACCATCGCCACCGGCGCCTTACGGCCAACCGCTTTTAAAATGGATCCCGTGATCGAATGGTCGCCGCCGCAAGACACCGGAATAACACCCGCATCGAGCACGAGATTATAATAAGCCTCGATATCCTCATGGCAGCTTTCAAGGCTATAGCGGCTGCGGAACGGAATATCGCCGACATCAGCCACCCGCAGCGAGGAAACGGGCATGCGCTTTAACACGTGTTCATAAGGTCCGACACGTTCGATTGCCCGCACCGCGCGCGGTCCGAGGCGTGCGCCTGCGCGATTGGTAACGCCCAAATCCATCGGCACGCCAATCAAGGCGACATCGAGATCCTTAAATTTCTCGCCGTAAGACTCTGGCTTATAAGGCGCTCCACAGAGCGTTCCAGGCTCGGCAAATGGCCATTTGCGCCGCTCACCCGTAAAAACCGTATCGGCGACGCGTTTGAATTCCGGGTCAAATATATCCCCGCCCGAGGCAGAACCGTATTTTTCGCGCAAAGCGGCAAGATGTTTGTCATTGGCCATAGATGGCACCCTCTTTTCCTCGAATCTTGGATGATGCGCCAAACTAGCCCATCATTCTGCTATTGGCGAGCACGCGCCTCAGCGACAAAACATACCCTCGCACATTCCCAAACGCTGCGCTAAGGTTCGTCTAATCAGTCTCTTTTTTGGTTTGATCCATGATCTCGTTTAATCCCCTCGTCCGCGATACAGGTAGCCCTCCCATTCCCGAAGCCCAAGGCTGGGCCAAACGCTATAACGGTTCCCACGGACCCTTGATCGACTTGTCGCAAGCCGTGCCCGGCTATCCGCCCCATCCCGATTTGTTGAAGCATCTCGCGGATGCGGCTGGCACCACAGCAGCCGCCAAATACGGCGATATCTACGGCGATCAATCCTTGCGCGATGTGCTCGCAACCGAGCTTACCTCGCTTTATCGCGGCAAAGTGGGTGCCGATGAAATCGCCATTACCTCAGGCTGCAATCAAGCCTTTGTTCTGGTTGCTATGGCGTTGGCCAAAGCGGGCGACAATATCCTCCTGCCCTCGCCTTGGTATTTCAACCATCAAATGACGCTGAACATGCTCGGCGTCGAGCCACGGGCTTTACCCGCGCGGGCGGAGAACCACTTCATTCCGGACCCGAAGGAAGCCGAAGCACTCATTGATGCATCGACCCGTGCGATTGTTCTGGTAACGCCAAATAATCCAACGGGCGCCATCTATCCGCCTGCCACCATTGCGGCATTTGCAGCGGTATGCCGCAAAAAAGGCATCTGGCTGATTGTCGATGAAACCTATCGCGACTTTTTACCGGAAGGCTATGGCCAACCCCACTCGCTCTTCGGCGAAAGCAATTGGCAAGACAATGTTCTCTCGCTTTACAGCTTTTCAAAAAGCTATTGCATCCCGGGCCATCGCGTTGGTGCGATCATTGGCGGAAAAGCCATTCTTGATGAAATCGGCAAAGTCATTGATTGCGTGCAAATCTGCGCCCCACGTGCCGCGCAAACGGCACTGACCTGGGCCATTCCATCGCTTAATGATTGGCGCATTTCCAACACACGCGAAATAACCAATCGTGCTTCTGCCTTTCGTGAAGCGATGGCCGCTTTACCCGGCTGGCAGTTAAATTCCATTGGCGCTTATTTCGCTTACGTAACGCATCCCTTCAAAGAGACGCCTGTCTTCAAGATTGCCGAAAAATTGGCGGCAGAACGTGGCGTTCTCGGCCTTCCGGGCCCTTGGTTTGGCCCTGGCCAAGACCAACATCTTCGCCTTGCTTTTGCCAATGTTGGTGTTGACTCTATCCGTGAAATTCCAAATCGTTTGAAAGAATTTAAAGTCTAGCCTGCTTGAACCCTTTGAACTGGTCGTAACTCTACGACGTTCTTCTCTCGCTCATAACCGTTAAAGGTCACCATGCGCCTGCTTTCCCTTGCCATTGCTCTTTTCGCCTTCCTGTCCATCGGCCTTGGTGCATCCGGGGGTGATATGCAAGCGGTAGGCCTCGGCATTGTCGGCCTCTTGCTGGCCGCCTCGACATGGCGGGCGCAGACCATGTCCCGCTTCTTGCAAATCTTCGCCGTTATCTTCGCAACCGAATATCTCGCTTTTGGCAGTATTTTAACGCTTGAAGCGCATGGGCTCTGGCCCGCTACGCTTGAGGCCTTAACTGTTCCTGAAAGTCTCCCCATAACAGTCGGTGTTTTCGGGCTCATCATCTATGCGATTTCGTTTGTACCCGGCATCGTTGCCATCATGCGCATCGCCGATCGCTTCTTCGATGGGCGTGATCGTGTAACGGTTCGCTTATGGCCGCTGCCTGCTTTCAGCATCATCGAGCAAACGCTTGCGCGCGGCTTTGTCGTGTTTCTCGTCGTGGTCAATCAGGCACAGGTGGCGATCTCTGTTCGCCTTTCCTATTTCAATCGCGATTGGTTCAACGCCATTCAGGAAAAAAACAGCGAAGCGTTTTGGTCACTGCTCTATACCGTGTTTTTATTTTGGGCGGTGATTTATATCGTTTCCGCCATCATCGAATATGTCGTGCAATCGCAATTGATGATCCGTTGGCGTCGGTGGCTCACTGCCCGCTACGTATCCGATTGGTTGGATGATGGCAGCCATTACCGCATGGCTCTTGCTGGCAGCGGCGCCGACAACCCCGATCAGCGGATCGCCGATGATGTCGATATGTTCATCAACAAGACCTATAGTTTTTCGATATCGCTTTTGTCCTCGACAAGTTCGCTCGTTTCCTTCTCGATTATTCTTTGGACGATCTCGGCCAATTTCACGATTCCGGGAACAGAGATTGCTATTCCGGGTTTCTTGTTCTGGGTCGCAATGGCCTATTCCGGTTTTGGGACGCTTGTTACCCACCTCATCGGTCGCCGCTTGATCGGTCTCTATTTCAACCAACAAAAATACGAAGCCAATTTCCGTTTCTCGCTCGCGCGCTTACGTGAATATGCGGAGCAGATTGCACTGCTCAAAGGTGAACCTGCCGAACGCGGTTTATTAATGCACACCTTCGGTGACGTCATCCGCAATTTCTTGTCGATTGTGTCGCTTCGTAAAATTCTGATGGCCTTTACTTCAGGTTATGGCCAGATCAGCCCCCTTATACCTTATGTTGTTGCGGCACCCTTCTACTTTATCGGCAAGATTCAATTGGGTGTCTTAACCCAAACCGCAAGCGCCTTTGGTCGTGTGGAAGGATCGCTGAGTTTCTTCATTGACGCCTATACATCGCTTGCTGATTATCTCTCGGTCATTCGCCGTCTAACGGGCTTTGATACCTCGATCGATAACGCGAAGCATTTGGGGAAAGCACCACTAACAATTGCCACGCGTCGCGCGGATGATACGCGCCTGAAAACCCATCAGCTACGTCTCGCTTTGCCCGATGGCAAGGTCATCGTCGAAGCCGATCTGGCGTTCAATCCCGGCGAAGCGGTCCTCATTTCCGGTCCATCAGGCTCGGGAAAATCAACACTGCTTCGTGCCATCGCGGGTATATGGCCTTATGGCGCGGGCGAGATTACCCTTCCTACCCATGCAAGCGTGCTCTTACTTCCCCAAAAGCCCTATTTGCCGCAAGGCACGTTACGGGCGTGCGTTGCCTATCCATCCGACACAATGGCCTACAGCGATGCTGAACTCACTTCGGCCCTCAGTGCCGCAGGGTTGGGAAAACTCTCGGAATCGCTGGATGAGCAAGGCAATTGGTCACAACGCCTCTCGGGCGGCGAGCAACAACGCATCGCTATCGCGCGCGCTTTACTGGCAAAGCCAGATTGGTTGTTTTTGGATGAAGCAACTTCGGCACTTGATGAAGCCAGCGAGGCAAAACTCTACTCGGCTTTAAGAGATCGGCTGCCAACAACGACGCTCATTTCCATCGGCCATCGCTCGACACTCAAAGCGTTTCACACAAGTGCCGTCAGAATGGAGCCCTTGGATAATGGCGGGTTCAAGGCCATTGCGATTTAAACGGGATCAAAAGCGCGCGTTAGAAAAGCGCGCGCTCAAATTTTAACTCGCTCTTTTCGCCCAGCAAAAAGAGATAACCGTCTTTTACCTGCCATTGCATCGACATACGAAGGCTCAACAGATAGGCTTTCTCGAATTCATTCGTGGCCTTGTCGCATTCCTTTTTGGTCAATGCCAAGGGGCCAACGGCAATACCCTGATTTTTCGCCGGATATGCGGTTGCCGAATAGGTATTGCACCCCGCAAAGCCGCGCATGCGTAATTGCTGATCCAACAGTAAAGTCGGTTGATTATCGCCTACAGGCTTGCCGTTGATCGTCGACAAGATCCATTGAACATTCAAAGGAAACTGCTTGGGCTGCATTGGTGATGGTGCATTGCCGCCCGATGGCATTTGCTGTGCTGAGGCATTTTGCGTTACCGCAATACATGCAAAGCTCGCAAAGGCAAGCGCAAGAAGCGTTGTTTTCTTCATCATCATCGCCCTTTGTTTAGCTCAATCGGATCCGCGCTTCGAGGCGCTCGATTAATGCGTTAGATGCGGTAAACACATAGTCTGCTTGGCTGACTGAAACGCGTAGCGCACCTTCAGCGACGAGCCATTCCGATAAGTCGAAAATCACGCTTTTCTTGGCATGAAAGCCAATTTCTTCGCCTTGATCCCCAAGCACTGCCACGCCAAACCGTTCAACGCTTCGCTGCCCGATTGATTTGGGAACGCGTGCAAAGTTTGCCCGCACTACGCGATGCGTACGCGCTTCTTCCTCGGCTGCAATGCGCGCTAAAATAGTACGCGCAGCCTGCAAACTTGTGTCGTTCCAGTCAGCAGAAAGCGAGGCTACAAGATTGGCTTCGCTTTTCAGCATCGTGCCGTCGTCCAACACTTTTAACGCATTGGCGGCAAGCGTTGCACCCGTCGTCGTAATATCCACGATCAACTCAGCCGCACCTGACGCAGGTGCACCCTCTGTCGCGCCAAGACTTTCAACGATCCGATAATCGGTTACACCATGCTCGGCAAAATAGCGCCGCGTGAGATTAATGTATTTCGTGGCAACCCGCATTTTACGCCCATGGCGTAAACGAAAAGCCGACGCCACATCTTCAAGATCCGCCATGGTACGCACATCGATCCAGGCTTGTGGAACCGCAACAACAACATTTGCGTGGCCAAAACCTAACGGCGTTAGCATATCGAGCTTTTGATCGGCATCGGGAATAGACTCGCGAATGAGATCTTCACCCGTAATGCCAAAATGGGCACCACCTTGCGCCAATTCACGCGCAATCTCGGAAGCTGATAAAAATAACACTTCAACACCGGATAAACCGGAAACCGTCCCGCGATAATCACGCGCACCACGCGATTGCGTTAAGGGCAAACCGGCACGGGCAAAAAAGCTGAACGCATTTTCTTGCAATCGGCCTTTTGAAGGAACCGCAATCACCAATGGGCTTTGTGTCGATGAAGCGCTCATGCCGCACCTCCTGCGAGCCGGTCAATAAACACAGCGCACCCAACGGCCGGAACGGGTGAAGAAGCGCCGAGCGTTTGCAATAAACGATCATATCTGCCACCACCAACCAAAGGACGGCCCGTCACATCACCCGAACGGCGAAACTCGAATACCGCACCCGTGTAATAATCAAGGTTACGACCAAACCGCGCTGAATAGGATATCGCGTTAAACGGCACGCCACGCGCGGCAATAAAGCCTGCACGCGTATCAAAGGCATCTAACGCCGCATTCACATCAAGCGCCGCATCATCGGCAAGTGCTCTTAGCGCTGCTGAGGCTGTATCAGGATCGCCCTCAATCGCCGAATAGTGCTCAAGCACTCGTCTTGCATCGCTTGGTAGCGCACCTTCGCTGGCGTTTGAGGCTTGCCCTAAAAAGCGTTCGGCGATTTCACCGGCGCTACGCCCGCCAACAGTCGATATGCCTGCAATCTGCAACAGATCTTCGACAAAGGCGCGAGCCGCCTTCGGATCTTGGCCCTCAAGGGCGTTTAAAAGGCCTGCGTGCTTCATCGTCTCGGGCACCGTATCCGCCATGGATGAAAGCGTCGCCGCATCCAGCGCGCCCTTCGCGAACGCCCGCTTCAAACGACGTTGCCAGACAGGCTGCAAGCCAAGGGCCGAAAGGAAAGCACTGAACAATCCCATATCGCCGAGTTTGATGTCGAGTTTCGTTTCGCCCGTTTCAACCACAGCTTCATAGGCACGCGTAAGAATTTCCGCATCGGTTGCCTCACGGTCCATGCGACCAAAGGACTCGATTCCGGATTGCACGAATTCATCGGCCTCGCCTTGGCGTACCCGAAAAATCGGCCCCGAATAGCTGAAATTCATCGCCTTACCTGCATCTGGCGAGGCAAGGTAAGCGAGCGCAACAGGAATGGTAAATTCCGGACGCAGCGCCCATTCACGGCCTTCGCTATCGCTGGTCACAAAAAGCCGATGACGAATTTCCTCGCCCGAAAGGTCGAGAAAAATATCGGCTGGTTGCAAAATCGGTGGCTCTATCCGCGCATAGCCCGCGCGTTCAAAACCCGATAGCACTGTTTCGGCATTTCTATTTGGTGTCACAATCTCGTTTTCCGTTGATCGGGCCGCTCTTTAGCAGGCCCTTGCCTTATAGGCGACAAAAAACGCGCAGGAACAGTTAAACTTCGATGAACACCGTCAAAATTTTAGGAAAAACCATTTATTGGCTTTGGGCAGTGAGCCATCCGAAATGGAGTAAATGGCCGAGTAAATACCCAATTTCCACCCCTCTTTTGGTTTCTTAAAGCCAATATAGATGGAATTTTGTGCCTTTGGGCCTGTTAATGGGTCAAATACCCGCTTGATTACAGGCTCGCCGTCCGGCCCAATAATCGCAAAGGTTTGAACATCATCCTTTTTGAGTCCCATCACACGGACATAAGCCACAATCGCGTCGGAGTCGTGGTCAGGCAGTCGCGATTTCAATTCTCCTAATTCGATATCATCTCCCGTGACGGGGCCGTCGACGAACCCAAAATTCAAGATAATCCGGTCATGATAGTCGAAGGTAATGTCTTTATCATCGAATAATGTAGGCGTCCTTTGTTCCGAACATGAGCCTTGCGTCTCATTGGGCGCGAACGGATCCACCACCTCTCCATTGTGCCGAACCGTCAGATGGAGATGGGGAAATTCTGTCGCTCCCGAAAG
>DAIOVR010000029.1:10324-12428 GCA_036758905.1 Beijerinckiaceae bacterium
GATGGAATACGGAAATCCGTTCCATCATGCCCGTCATAGGTCATCGCTCCGCAATGAAAATCGCGGTAACCCGCGCTCGGATCATGATCGACATAATTTTGAACGAAGCAATCGCCACCCATCGTACATTCGAGCGGAAAAGTGAGATGAAAAGGGTCGGCCGCCACTGCTCCTTTATCGAGCAGTCCCGTTAAAACGAGAAACATCCCCGATAAAAGGAACGCCAAAATTGAGTTAAATGAACAACCTCTCATGCCCGCAAATTAGCAAAGTTTTTTGCGAAGGCGTAGAAGAAAATTGACGTTACGTCATTTAAAGATCAATTTATTTAGCTATGCCGCGACAAGACTTTTCCGACGGCTGCAACCATATCACCTTCAGAAACGGCAAATTGGGCCTCGGCCTGTTGCTTTAAATAAGCATCGCGATCGGGAGCGGATGAGAGCGTCGCACCAAGGACGAGGTCCTTGATCAGCACTTCGCCCTTCTCCCGCTCATCCGAGCCTTGGATAACCACGCAAACCGAGCCGCGCTTGTCGGCATATTTCATCTGCGCCTTCATGCCCGAGCCACCGAGATAGAGTTCCGCCTTGATGCCGGCCTGCCGAAGGGTTGAGACAAGCCGCTGGTAGTGCGCGATCTGGTCCTTGTCCATGACGAGTACAACCACAGGGCCCATGGCCTCGGCCTGCCCGCCAAGCTTGCCAAGGATGGAAAGCGCCGAGAGCAAACGCGACACGCCAACCGAGAAGCCAGTCGCAGGCACAGGTTCGCCGCGAAACCGCGCGACCAAACCATCATAACGTCCACCGCCAGCCACCGAACCAAAGCGCACGGGCTTGCCATCATCACCCTTCACTTCAAAAGTAAGTTCGGCTTCAAACACAGGGCCCGTGTAATATTCAAGGCCACGCACGACAGAAGGGTCAATGACAACTCTTCCATCCTCATAGCCACCAGCCGCCACGAGCGAAGCAATATCGGCTAATTCAGAAACGCCTTCGGCACCAATAGCGGAACCCGATACAACAACCGCCAAATTGGCCATCGTTTCTGAAGCTGACTCTGCTTTAGCGGAAGTGAAGGCCAAAATCGTTTCGATGGCTTTTGCCTCAAGCCCCGCACCTTTAGTAAAATCACCGCTCTCGTCTTTGCGGCCTGCGCCTAACAAAGCGGCGACACCTTCAGGTCCAAGGCGATCAAGCTTATCAATCGCGCGCAGCACAATAAGCCTGCGGGCAGCATTCTCGTCGCCCGCAAGGCCGATGGCTTCCATCACACCATCCAGCACTTTGCGGTTATTGACCTTGATCACGTAATCGCCGCGCTTAATGCCGACCGCTTCCAGCGTATCAGCCATCAACATGCACATTTCAGCATCTGCTGAGACGCCTGGCGCACCTACTGTATCGGCATCAAACTGCATGAATTGCCGGAAGCGCCCCGGACCGGGCTTTTCATTCCGGAAGACATAGCCATTGCGATAAGAGCGATAAGGCTTCGGCAGCGCATCGAAATGCTCGGCAACATAGCGCGCCAGAGGGGCTGTCAAATCATAGCGCAAGGAGAGCCACTGGTCGTCATCGTCTTGAAAGGAGAACACGCCCTCATTCGGCCGATCCAGATCCGGCAAAAACTTACCCAGCGCCTCGGTATATTCAATGAACGGCGTCTCAACCGCCTCAAAGCCGTAAAGTTCGAAGGTCGTGCGGATTTTCTCCAACATGCCCCGCATGGCGGCAAGTTCCGCCGGACCACGGTCGCCAAACCCACGCGGCAAACGCGCCTCGACTTTGCGAGGGGCTGTGTCTTTAAGCGTATCGGCGGGCGAATTCATGGCTTGAGCCTTTGGAATGTGCGATAATCAATGCTGCCAGCGTCCTAACGCAGGGCGCAGGACGCGGCAAGGGAGTTGAAACCTAAACCTGAATAGACTAGTCTATAGACCAGTCTATTCAGACGGAGATCGTCATGTCAAAAAACATCGAAATCGGCGCCTATGCGGCCAAAACCCACCTGCCCCGCTTGTTGCGCGAAGTCGCAGAAGGCCAGAGCTTTACCATAACCTTACGCGGCAAGCCTGTGGCGGAATTGAAGCCGACAG
>DAIOVR010000029.1:12528-20122 GCA_036758905.1 Beijerinckiaceae bacterium
AAAAAAGGCCGGGTTTCCCCGGCCTTTCCAATCTCATCCGCTATCGACAATGCACGTTATGCCACTGCCAGAATAACTTTCTTAACCTTGTCCAAAAGCTCGCCCATCTCATTATCCGTCATGATGAGAGGCGGCGTCAGCGCAAGCGTATCGGCCGTAATGCGGATCATGATGCCATGATCGCGGAAGCCTTTATCCATGGCGTCATAAGCGCGTTTGCCAACACCATCGGGGTGCGGCGCAAGATCAATCGCGGCAACCAAACCAATCGTCCGAATATCCACGACATTCGGCAAAGGTTGAAGCGTCGACATCAACGCATCCATCCAGGCCTGCTCACGCTTTCTGGTCTTTTCAAACAGATCTTCTTCGCGATAAAGATCAAGCGTTGCAAGGGCTGCCGCTGCAGCCAGCGGGTGGCCGGAATAGGTATAGCCATGGAACAGTTCGATGGCGTGGTCAGGACCCTTCATAAAGGCATCGTGAACTTGCTTGCTGGCAATCACACCACCCATCGGCACGGTGCCGGAATTCACGGCCTTGGCAAAGCAGATAAAATCGGGCGTCACGCCAAAGCGTTCAGCCGCAAAAGCATGACCCAAACGTCCAAAGCCCGAGATCACTTCGTCAAAGATCAGCAAAATATCGTGCTTGGTGCAGATTTCGCGCAGGCGCTTAAGATAGCCCTTTGGCGGTGGCAACACGCCGGTTGACCCTGCCATAGGCTCCACAATCACGGCGGCAATGGTCGAGGCATCATGCAAGGTGATGATTCGCTCCAGATCATCCGCCAAATGCGCGCCCCATTCAGGCTCGCCCTTGGTGAAGGCCTGCTCTTTCCGGTTATAGGTGTGGGGCATATGGTCAACGCCGGTCAGCAAGCCACCGAAGAATTTGCGGTTATTGACGATACCGCCGACCGAGATCCCACCGAAGCCCACCCCGTGATAGCCGCGTTCGCGGCCAATCAGACGGGTTTTGGAGCCCATTCCGCGCACATTCCAGTAAGCGAGCGCCATTTTCAGCGCTGTATCGACCGCTTCAGACCCGGAATTACAGAAAAACACATGATCGAGCGTCTCAGGCGCCATCGCCGCAATGCGCGAGGCTAACGCAAAGGCAGTAGGGTGTCCGAAGTTAAAAGAAGGAGAGAAATCAAGATCTGCTGCCTGCTTTTGGATAGCATGAACAATAGATTCACGGTTGTGCCCCGCATTACAGCACCAAAGTCCCGCAGCGCTATCCATGATTTTCTTGCCTTCCGGCGTCAAATAATACATGTCTTTCGCACCGGAAATCATTCGCGGGTTTTTCTTAAAGGCACGATTTGCAGTAAAAGGTAACCACCAAGCCTCTAAATCATTCGGAACCGCATCGTGGCGGGCGGATTGATCAAATGCTAACGACATGGTGTACCTCTTCTTAAAATTTGTGTGTGTTGTGTAATGTGTAGTCTTTTCGGCGCGTAGCCATCCTATCAGCGCTTGCCGGGCGCGGGAAGTCCTCCATCTTCGCTTGACGATAAACCCCGTTGTTTACGTTAAGAAAATGAGAGGGGGACGCTGATATGGGCCGCAGGAAGACGGAGAATGCACGAACTCGAACCCGAAAAGGTCGAAAAGACGGAAGCCTTAGCGGCACTCGACAAGATACTCGCGTCTGAGGAATTTGCCGCATCTCCCCAGCTCGCTTCGTTTTTGACCTTCTCGGTTCACCGCACGCTCGATGGCCAAGGCCCGGCGCTTAAAGCCTATACGATCGCAACAGAAGTCTTAAGCCGCCCCCCATCCTTTGACCCGCAAAACGATCCGATTGTTCGGGTAGAAGCCACGCGCTTAAGGCGAGCCATTGATCGCTATTACGCAAATGACGGGGCCGATGATGGTCTTAAAATCAATATGCCCCGTGGCGGATATTCCGTAACCTTTAATAAATCCGAGAGCGGGACGGCACCTGCCCGGCCACATAAACCTGATCACGCCCAACGCGAGAGGCGTCCGTTTAATATTAAAACACCCCTTATTATCATCTTCGCCTTACTTACTACGACTGCCGTCGCAACGATCATTTGGAGAGCCCCATTTAACTTCCTTTCGGAAACGTCGAGCACGGCAACGAGCGCAACGAGCGCAATGAGCGCAACAAGCGCAACAAACAACGAGCCCGCAACACGTTCCTTGCCAAGCACACCAAAACCAAACGCCGTACCAAAGCAAGTCAATTGGAAACCCCGTCTGGCAGCCTTTTCGGTTTCGAGCGATGCGACCGCAAATAATCTCATGCATGAAATCGGCGATGTGCTTTCACACTTCGATGGTATGATGGTTTTTGACGAGACGGCGATGGTCGATCAAGTATCCGACGATCTATATCAACTCGATGGGCGCGCCAAATCCGGTAAACCCGATCAGATCGATATCCGCTTGATCCATACAGCCTCTCATCGGACTGCTTTCGTTCGAACGATCACGCTGCCAAAGAATGAAGATGCCACACAGGAATTAGCAAAAAAAATTGCCATGTTAATTGGCGGTCGCGACGGAGTTGTCATAACCGATCCCTTGCCTGGACGCATCGATGAGCTCGCTAAACCAATCAATCCGCGTACCTGTCTTTCCATCACGAATGCAGCCATCCGCAGTCAAGACGCAACTCTTATCACCACCGCACGGACGTGCCTTGATGAGATGCTGAAGCAAGCCTCCAACAGTTCCATGCTGCTGGCTCTTTCGGCAGATCTCAGACGATTGGAAAAACAGGGTGATCAAGCCGTCGCAGAAAAGGAAGCGCAATTGGCCCTTGCGTTAGACCCCCATAATGTTCGCGCCATGCATGTCTTGAGCGAACTTGTCGATGCAAATAATCCCGGTTTAGCCTTAAGGCTTGGCGATATGGCGGTTGATCTAAACCCCTATGATCCGGTTATCGCGCAATCACAAGCAAAGCGGCTCCGTGCTGCCGGCCTTACAGGGCGCGCCGACAGGCTCCAAGCTGAACTATTTGGCGTTGAATAATGCAAAGCAACCTATGCTGCAGGATGCGCGGTGTAGCCGGATTTTGAAACTGCCTGCGCCAAATCCTGAGCGGATATGATCGTTACGGCTTCAACCCGGCCTGAACTTAAATCAATCTCGACCGCCGAGGCTGGATCGACCTTACGGATCACCCGTTTAACCGCTTCAACACAGCCCCCGCATGTCATGCCCTCGACATTCAAGACAATTTTTTCAGGTAAATTGGACATTCTACATCCTCAAAAGCCAACATAGGTGCGTTTTAGTTTACGTTACGCTATCTTGAGCCAACGAATCACTTAAATTTCAGTCGAAAATTTCTACTTTTATAATGGCATCTCATTGATGATGTGCAAGGCACGGAATGAAATTAAACCTACCTTTCCTTTCAAGGCCATCTGAAAATACGCTTATCAGCCTGGTTTTTGCGGCGATTTTCATCACGGGTCTTGGTGTCTTCTCGCTATCGGCTTCGGTTATTGTTTCATCAGCCTTTCTCGCCGTTTCATCATTGGCGGCCTATATTGTCGCCAAACAACGCAATGAGGCCCATGCGGCACGGACAGAAATACGCCCCGACCTATTGGATCCTTTGCTGCGCCGTTTGGCTGCCGTCGAAGGAACCGTAAAGGGCGTTGAAACCCGCCTATCCTCCATGGACAGCGTGATCCAAGCCCAAGTCACGCGGCAAATGGAACCTCTCGTTCATACGATCCAATTATTGGCTGACGTCATTGACCAACACAACCAGCGCCCGCAGGTCCAGACGCCTGTGGAGCCTAATCCCGTTCAGGCGCCATCGCTCAACCCGCTTCAACAAAAGCGCATTGAGGCCGTTATTCGTGAAAGTCTACAGTCCGGACGGCTGGTCACCAAGACGCAAGATATCGTAGCCTTGCCAACCGCCCGCCCCGCCTATCGTGTTCTCCAAGCGCATCTCGGCGATCAACTTCCAAATCCGATGGACGAAGCGGCTCTGCGCGCCCAAAAACTTGGCTCATCGCTCATCCAACTGTTTGACCGCGTGCGCTTTGCCCATGCCTTTGAAATCGCGACCCAACTGGCAATGGCGGCAGATAGCCCTGTCCTCGTATGCCCGTTGACGATTGAAACACTGGATGACGCTATAGCTGGCGTCGAAATTGCCGATTTGCTCGGCCGCCGCCCTGCTATTGCCAAGCGCCTTTGCTTTTTATTGAACGAAGACGCCCTGTTTCTCGATGCTGGAACGGCTGGCCAAACAATGCGCAGCCTCCTAAAGGCCGGATGTCGCTTTGCATTCGAGCTTAAAAACGATATCCGCATTGATCCCTTTATTCTGCAAAGCCGCGGTGTGTCGCTTTTATTGGCACCCGCTTCTATTATTCTGGCCGCACGAGAAGGTAAAATACAAAGCGACATTGATCCGGTGGATCTCGTTCACCTGCTCGATCGGCACGATATCGACCTCGGCATTTCTCAACTCACCACGGATATCGAACTGCGGACCATTCGTTCCTTAGGCATTAATCTGATCATGCGGTCATCCGAACCTGACAATCATTCACGGGTCGTCAAGATGCGGCCCGAGCCAACACGGTCATCGCCTCGATTACCCCGCGTTCATGAGGCCAACATCGCTCGGAATGAACCCATCCAACTCGAACCCGAACCGCTAAAAGCGAGATTACGGCGCATGTCGGCTTGACAGCCAAGCGTGTCCGGCCGATAGCCGCCTAACCCTCATTCGAGCAGCAGCGGCGGTTGGACCATGACCAATACTTCCCAAAGACCTGTCATTCTTGGCGGAATTTCTTCAATCGCCACGCAATATGACGTGATTTTATGCGACATTTGGGGTGTCCTTCACAATGGCTTGAAAGCCTATGCCTCGGCAAGCGAGGCCCTCACCCGATACCGTGAACAAGGCGGCAAAGTCATTCTCGTGTCCAATGCGCCCCGTCCCGCGCTGGATGTCGTAGGACTCCTTGATGGCATGGGAGTCGCGCGTTCCGCTTATGATGGCATTGTAACATCCGGCGATGTGACGCGCTCGATGCTGTCCGAGGGTACATGGAAAAATTATTATTGGCTCGGACCGCAACGAGATGGCGGCTTATTTCAAGGCCTACCCATCACAGCAACCGAACTCGAAACAGCCGATGTGATCGTCTGCACCGGGCTTTTTGATGACGCCACCGAAACGCCTGATGATTATCGCGATTTTATTGCCAAAGCGCGTGAGCTCAATCTCCCCTTCCTATGCGCCAACCCCGATATTCTCGTCGAACGTGGTGGCGATTTAATTTACTGCGCGGGCGCGATCGCGGGATTGTATGAAACAGCAGGCGGCGAAACGCTCTATTCCGGCAAGCCTTATCGGCCCATCTATAAAGCAGCACTCAATGTTGCCGCTTCGCTCTTAAAACGCGAGCCTGATCTGTCGCGCACTTTGATGGTTGGGGATGCCATTCGCACCGATGTCGCAGGCGCCAATGGCATGGGCTGCGATTCACTTTTTGTGCTGCGCGGCATCCACATGCATGAATTGGGACTCGATAAAGGAGCTCTTAACGATGGCAGCTTTCAGGCGTTTATAGAGCGTTCCGCTTTCAAGCCAACCCATGCAATTGATACGTTAGACTGGTAGCCTAGCGATTAAATTTAATCGCTTCCAATTTCGAGGCTAAAATCTGCGTTGAAAAAGGCGCGATAGCATAGGCATTAACGCCCGCATCCATCGCTTCGAAAAATAGTTTTGGCTCAGGGTCGGCGGTCACGACAAGAACGGGCATTTCGGCAAGCGTTGGATCGCTCCGCATGGTACGTAAGAATTCGCCGCCACCCATCGGTTCCATGTGCCAGTCGGTCAACAAAAGGTCCGGCTTAACCTCGCGCAACCGCGCGAGACCATCAACGGGATTCGAAACACTTTCAATCTGCACAATACCGATTTCACCGAGCATGCGCTTTAAAACGGGCGTAGCCTTCTCCTTGGGATCGAGAATCAATACCGAGAAAGTTGGATCTAATCGCAACATGTCATTGCTCCTTTATCGGATACAGAAATGATCCTGTAGACCGAGAGGGGTAAACCAAGCGCCATGCCTTTCATTCAAATTCTATCAATGCCCATACCAAAGAAACATGCGCGAGCCCCTTGACCCGCGGCTTCTCAGACGCCACCGTCCGCCGCGATTATCAATTGAAATGTTCGACCACTGGTTCCCATGTCTGATTCCGCCTCTACCAATGGCTTAAAAGCCTCCCGATTGACCGTTTGGCGGGGAGATGGCGCGTTGCCTGCCGCTATCGCGCGTCCGGTCGTGGTGATTGGCAATTTTGATGGCCTACATCGCGGCCACCGCGCGGTTATCGAGGCCGGACGTGCATTGGCGTCAAAATTGGGGCGGCCGCTGGCGGTTTTAACCTTCGATCCGCACCCCAGAAGCTATTTCCGCCCCAACGAACCCGTGTTTCGTCTGACGCCGGACCCTTTAAAGGCCGCCATTTTGAACCATTGGGGTGTCGACGGCCTCATGATTCTGAATTTTGACGCCGCAATGGCCGCAACCACGGCAGAAGAATTCGTTGAAAAGACGCTTTTTGGCTCAATGGATGCAGCAGGCGTCGCCATTGGTCATGATTTTCACTTTGGCAAAGGCCGACAGGGCTCGCCCGATTTTATAGCCGAACGCGCGACAGCAAAGGGCCGCGCCGCCGTCATCGTGCCGCCACTCACCGCCTTTGACGAGCCGGTTTCCTCAACCGCGATCCGCACCGCCTTGACGGAGGGCGATCTGCCGCACGCCAACCATTTGTTGGGCTACCGCTATCTCTTTCAAGCGGAAGTCCGCCATGGCGAAAAAATCGGCCGGACGCTGGGTTTTCCAACCGCAAACCTGCGTTTACCGCCTGAAAACGGCCTGATGGAGGGCATTTACGCCGTCCGCGTCGAGGTGGACGGCAAGGTATATGACGGGGTCGCCAGCTTTGGCCGTCGCCCGACTTTCGACAATGGCGCGCCCTTGTTCGAAATCTGGCTCATGGATTTTTCAGGCGATCTCTACGGCAAAACCATCACCGTCGAATGCGTCAAACGCCAGCGCGGGGAGCTGAAATTTGACTCAGTTGAGGCCTTGATTGAGCAAATGCACCGCGATGCCGCCGAGGCCAAGGCGATTTTGACCGCCCCGATTGAGGTCGACGCCCCGAGCCTCCTCCCGATTTGAGGATTTCTTCATCGGATTATGGCTTCTTAAACCAGAATGCGCTATTCGGCTGGTCTCCTTTTCTCTGACGCCTGCCCGTGAGTAGCCCAAAGCCATGACCGATACCGCCCAAAAGCGCGATTATTCCGAAACCCTTTTTCTCCCGCAGACGGAATTTCCGATGCGCGCAGGCCTGCCGCAGCGCGAGCCGGAGCTGATGGCGCGCTGGAACAAAATCGACCTTTACAAGCGCTTGCGCGAAACCTCCACCGGTCGCCCGCGCTTTGTGCTGCATGATGGCCCTCCCTACGCCAACGGCAATATCCATATCGGCCATGCGCTCAACAAGGTGCTGAAGGATCTCGTCACCCGCAGCCAGCAAATGCTCGG
>DAIOVR010000030.1:0-19949 GCA_036758905.1 Beijerinckiaceae bacterium
AAAACAATCGACCGCGACCCTAGCGCCTTCGAAATCGGCGCCATTTTATCGGGCTCGCGTGCGCCATCGCTTGAGCCGCCAAATGCTTCCACGTTCGTAACTCCCGTCGTCTTCGCGCATGCTCATAGCATAGCGTCAACGAATCTTGCATCATGCTTCGTATAAAGAGTTTGCGGGTGCTCATGATGCCGGATGCCATTGATGGCTTTTTAGCCATGCTTGCCGCGGAGCGCGGAGCGGCAAAAAACACGATTGAGGCCTATCGCCGCGATCTTGAGGGGGCGCAATCCGTGCTGGATCGCGGCGGCGTCAGTCTTTTGGACGCCACGACCGAGGATTTGCGGGAATATCTCACAATCCTCGATCAATCCGGGCTCAAAGCCTCAACCGCTGCCCGAAAACTCGCCGCTTTACGTCAGTTTTATCGGTTTCTCTATGCCGAAGGGCAAAGGGGGGAAGATCCGGCACAAGCCCTTTCTGGTCCGAAACAGGGCCGTCCTTTACCCAAAACGCTTTCCATCGCCGATGTCGACCGGCTGCTATCGGTTGTGCAAGAGGGCATTGAAAATGCCGATAGGCCCGAAAGCGAGCGCTTCCGCTCAGCCAGAATGGCCGCGTTGCTGGAACTACTCTACGCCACGGGCTTGCGCGTTTCTGAGCTTGTATCACTGCCCATCCGTGCGGCGCGAACGAAAGATCGACTCTTGGCCGTTAAAGGCAAAGGCGGGCGCGAACGCTTGGTACCGCTGACAGAAAAATCCAAAGAAGCGATGCTGCGCTACCTAGTGCTTGGCGAGGGACGCTTAAAGGCCTCGCCATGGCTTTTTCCATCCGACAGCGAAAGCGGCCATATGACGAGGCAGGCCTTTGCGCGGGATTTGAAAACACTGGCAGCAGCCTCAGGAATTCCAACCCGCCTAATCAGCCCGCATGTGTTACGCCATGCTTTTGCCAGTCATTTATTACAAAATGGGGCTGATTTACGCGTCGTGCAGCAGCTTTTGGGCCATGCTGATATCTCAACGACACAAATTTACACGCATTTGCCGGATGAGCGGCTTAAAGGCCTTGTGCGGGATTTGCATCCTTTGGGAGATAAAACGAGCGAATAAACCGCTTTATTTGCCGGATAAAACAAACACGGCCTGCTCACCAAACAGGTTCCAAAGGCTACGCGGCAGTGTCATTTCAACGGGCCGCCCGAACCGATCAAGCGCCGAGGCCTGTTCGATTGTTGCACCCATATCGTCGACCAGATCGACAAAATCCTTGATGGTACAAAAATGGATATTGGGCGTCTCATACCATGTGTAAGCGAGATTTTTAGTTACTGGCATACGGCCCGTCGCCAATAATTGCAGGCGGATTTTCCAATGACCAAAATTCGGGAAGGAAACAATCGCCCGTCTCCCAATGCGCAGCATATGTTCGATGACCACACGCGGTTGCCGCATCGCCTGCAGCGTTTGCGACAAGATCACATAATCAAACGAACCATCGGGATAATAGACAAGGTCCGTATCGGCATCGCCTTGAATAACCGAGAGCCCCTTAGCGACACAAAGATTGACGCCCGATTGCGATAATTCGATGCCGCGCGCGTCAACGCTGCGCTTTTCAGCCAATAGCCGCAACAGAGAGCCATCTCCGCAACCCACATCCAACACGCGTGATCCAGGTTCTACCATCGAGGCGAGATTGAGCAGATCGACACGGGCAAAGGCGGCATCGGCAGTCATTTCCAACGGGCTCATGCGTCAGCCCTCCGCATAGGCACCGCTAAGCCACGGGCGCGCGCGGCGGAATCGATAAATCCGCGCGTTGTTTCAAACAATTCCGGCACATCCAACAAAAAGGCATCATGGCCTTTATCGGTCTCGATTTCGACGAAGGAAACAGAAGCACCGGCGGCATTCAACGCATGAACAATGGCGCGGGAGTCACTCGTCGGAAACAACCAATCCGAGGTGAAAGAAACGATGCAAAAGCGTGTTTTAGAGCCCTTAAACGCACGTGCCAAAACGCCATCATGTTCTTTCGCGAGATCGAAATAATCCATTGCGCGCGTCAAAAACAAATAGGAATTCGCATCAAACCGCTCAACGAAAGAACGACCCTGATAACGCAGATAAGATTCGACTTCGAAATCGGCATCAAACGAAAAAGTTGGCGCGGCACGCTCTTGCAAATTACGCCCGAATTTACGGTGCAAAGCCTGCTCGGAGAGATAGGTAATATGCGCCGCCATGCGTGCAACCGCCAAACCTTTTTCGGGCCGCGTGCCTTCTTCAAGATAACGGCCTGAATGCCAGTCGGGATCGGCCATCACCGCTTGGCGACCCACTTCGTGAAACGCAATGTTTTGCGCGGTATGTTTGGCCGCCGTTGCAATCGGCATTGCGGAAAAGACGCGATCAGGATGACTTGCCGCCCATTCAAGCACCTGCATGCCACCCATTGAACCGCCGGCAACGCAAAATAAAGTCTCGATACCAAGGCGATCCACGAGTTTCGCTTGCGCATTCACCATGTCGCGGATGGTCACGACCGGAAAATGCAGCGCGTAAGGCTTGCCTGTCTTGGGATCAAGCGAAGCCGGGCCCGTTGTGCCGAGGCACGAGCCCAAGACATTGGCACAGATGATAAAAAAACGGTCCGTATCATAAGGCTTACCGGGGCCGACCATCGTCTCCCACCAGCCCGATTTACCCGTCACCGGATTGATATTCGCCACATGCTGATCACCCGTTAGCGCGTGGCAAAGCAAAATAGCGTTGGATTTATCCGCATTGAGCGCGCCATAGGCCTGATAGGCAATCGACCAAGGCCCAAGGCTTTCACCGCTTTCAAGCGCCAAGGGCTCATCCGCGCCAAACTGGGCGACCAAGCTCGACGGCTCAATCGCTTCATTGCGCTTATCCGGATCAGCCACATGATGACGGGTCATGTTCATCCACTCTCGACAGGTTACGTTCTGTATGTCGAATTTTTAGACCTTAATCAAGAACCTTTCGGTATTTTCATAGCCGCATCGCAAGGGTGGGCTTTGCCTTTCCTGAAAGCGCGTTCTATGACACTTGCGGTTTTATCTCGTTCCCGATGTGGACCTTCGCCATGGCCCTGCCTTCGCTTTCCGATTTGCGGCAAGAAATCGACCGGATTGATGCTTCCATGCATGATCTGTTGATGGAGCGCGGCACCATCATCGATACGCTGATCGAGGTGAAAAAAACGGTTGATTCAGGCTCTGCCTTCCGCCCGGGTCGCGAAGCCTCAATGATGCGCGCCCTGGCTGAACGCCATCACGGTTTACTGCCGTTTGATACGGTCGAAAGCATTTGGCGGGTGATTATTTCGACCTTTACCTATGTGCAGGCACCCTATGCGGTTCACGCCGATATTTCGGTCGGCGATGCACCCATGCGGGATACTGCGCGGTTTCATTTTGGCTTCACAGTACCCTACCACACGCATGCAACGGCGGATGATGTCATTCATGCGGTCGGCCAAGCCGCAGGCGATCTTGGAATTTTCTCTGTCCAAACCGATGGGCCTTGGTGGCTGGGTCTTGTTGGGGAAGGCACGCCGAAAATTATTGCTCGCCTGCCTTTTGTCGAGCGTCCGGATCATCCTGCTGGGACGCCGGTATTTGTCATTTCGAAGCCTTTAGCTGATGCGGCCGTCAGAGATCGGGTCCTTTATGCGGCCCAAGTCGAGCGATGGCGCGGCGATATCACCGCTTCCCTTGCAAAAGAGGACATTACGATCGAAGCCCATTCCGCACGCGAAGAACTTTCCGCTTTGCTGATATCGGCACCGGGAACATTGGATCCCGCCCGTTTAAAAACGATTTTTTCTACCCTTGGCCTATCCGTTTCTGACCTGTACGAAATAGGCAGCCACGCGCAACGCTTTCATCTTTCCCAACCGGAATAATGCCGATGACAACGACCCTTGATCGCCCCGTTCCCCGCCCCGGCGTGCTCGATATCGAGGCCTATGTGCCCGGAAAAAGCGCCGCAGCACCGGGCGTAAAAGTCTATAAGCTCTCCTCCAACGAGACGCCGCTTGGCGCGTCACCCGCTGCCATTGCCGCGTTCGGATCATTAAGCGACAGACTGGAGCTCTATCCGGACGGTTCATCGACCAAATTACGCGAAGCCATCGGCACACGTTATGGCCTCGATCCCGCCCGTATCGTTTGCGGTTCGGGCTCCGATGAGCTGCTTTCGCTCATTACCAGTGCCTATATCGGCCCCGGTGACGAGGGTATTTTCACGACGCATGGCTTTTTGGTTTACAAAATCGCGATCATGGCTGCGGGCGGCACCCCTGTTGTGGCAGAGGAGAAAAACCTCACCACCGATGTGGATGCTATTCTGGCCAAAGTGACGCCGCGCACAAAAATCGTCTATCTCGCCAATCCGAACAATCCGACGGGGACCTATATTCCGTTCGACGAAGTGAAGCGGTTACACGCGGCGCTTCCCAAACATGTCGTCTTGGTGCTTGACGCGGCTTACGCCGAATATGTGCGGCGCAATGATTATGCCTCTGGCATCGAGCTTGTTGCGACGAGCGAAAATGTCGTGATGACGCGCACGTTTTCGAAAATTTACGGTCTCGCCATGTTGCGCCTTGGTTGGTGCTATGGACCCGTTGGCATTATCGACGCGTTGAACCGCATCCGTGGTCCGTTCAACGTCAATGGTCCTGCGTTGGAGGCCGGCATTGCCGCATTAAACGACGAAGAGCACCTCGCAAAAGCGCTGGCGCACAATGATCAATGGCTTCCTTGGCTTACAAATGAAATCGAAAAGCTCGGCATTGGCGTAACCCCAAGCGTGGGTAATTTCCTCTTGCTGCATTTCCCGAAAACAACGGGCAAAACGGCGAAAGACGCCGATGCGTTTTTATCCTCGCATGGTCTCGTGCTACGCGCGGTCGGTGCCTATGGCCTGCCCGATTGCCTGCGTCTGACGATTGGCCCGGAGGAGGCGAACCGTAAAGTAGTCACGACGCTTACGGCGTTTATGAGTGGGAATACATCGCGTGCCTGATCGTTTGGGACCACCGCTTACGACGCCTGTTTTTAATCGCCTTGCGCTGATTGGCTTGGGCCTTATCGGCTCTTCGCTCGCTCGCGTCGCGCGGCAAAAAAACCTCGCCCGCCACATCGTTGCAATAGATGCCTCGGAAGAGGTCTGTGCACGCGTCGCGGAGCTCAAACTGGCCGATACGGTAACAAGCGATATTGCGGAAGGCGTCCGTGATGCCGATTGCGTTATTTTATGCGTGCCCGTTGGTGCTTGCGGAAGCGTTGCGGAGGCGATGCAAGCGAGCTTGAAGCAAGGCGCTATTATTTCCGATGTTGGTTCGGTCAAGGGTTCGATTGTGGCGCAGATTGCGCCTTTTATCCCCGAAGGCGTGCATTTTGTTCCCGCGCACCCCGTTGCAGGAACCGAGCAATCCGGGCCGGATGCAGGGTTTCCGACGCTATTCCTCAACCGCTGGTGCATCCTTACCCCGCCTGAGGGCCAAGATGCGGAAGCCATCGCCAAGACGCGCGCCTTTTGGGAAGGTGCGGGATCGATGGTGGAAGAAATGTCCCCCGCCCACCATGATTTGGTGCTCGCAATTACCAGCCATTTGCCGCATCTCATCGCCTATAATATCGTGGGCACAGCCGCTGATCTTGAAGCAGTGACGCAGTCGGAAGTGATCAAATTCTCGGCCGGTGGGTTTCGTGATTTCACGCGCATCGCGGCATCGGATCCGACCATGTGGCGTGACGTGTTTTTGAACAATAAAGATGCCGTTCTTGAAATGCTCGGACGCTTTACCGAGGATCTCTCATCGCTCCAACGCGCGATCCGTTATGGTGATGGTGAAGCGCTATTCAATCACTTCACTCGGACCCGCGCGATTAGACGGTCCATTATTGAAATCGGGCAAGATTCGGCTGCGCCGGATTTCGGTCGACAGCCCAAAAATAACGCTCAATAGAGCGGCGGTATTTCGGCGATCTTCAAAGGCCCGATTAGCAAGCGGCCTTTGTTGAGCATCAAGGGTAATTTTACATTTCCAGCGCCAAGAGAGCCGCCCAGAATAGAAAGACCTGATTCTTTCAGCGCCTCGCCGAGCCCCGATGCTGATAAATCGATTTTTCCATTGAGGCGATGACCCTCATCAATCGTGACCGAGCCCTTAAGTTCAAGCGCTTGCTCGCCGCGTTTCATAACCCATTGATCGACGACAAATTCACCGCCGGAAGCTCGCCAGTTTTCAAGGCCTGTTAGGCCTGGATTTTCGGCCATCAGCCAACCTTTTTTCGCGATGAGATGCGCATCAAAGGATGCGGCAGGCGGAAGATCCCGCAAGATGCCGCCCGAAGCCGTCATGGCCATTTCGATATCCGAAGGCCCGTTGGGCTCGCCCTCGATTTTCCGCATGTGGAATTCGCCATGGCCGAGCTTGCCAGACACAGGCGGGCTGGATGATTCCGCCGTCAAATCGTCAACGACCCATGAAACGCGATCCGCACGGATCGATGTTTCAAAATGCAAGCTCGAACGCATGGCTTGCCAAGCGAAAGAAGCGGTTTGCCCATTGGCTAATCGCGCGGTCAACGGTCCGTTCACATCGACAAGCACGCGCTTTGGATCATAAATCTGAGCGAGGGCCAAAAAACCACCTAGAGAAGCGGATCGTATTTCGCCTTTATCCGCACTCATTGAAAACCCGTCGCAGCGCAATTCGATGCGAAAAGGAAAGCCAGCGATTGAGCGTGAGGCGCAGCTCCATTGTCTCCCCAATGTCGCTTCACTTGCGAGCCAGCGATCAAAACCAGCATCGGCCATTCGCGCGGCCACAACCCACCAAATCGATACGGCAATACTCAGAACAACGATAAAGGCCGGTACGATATAAAGACCGATCCGCGAGGGTTTTTTAGGCGATGAGGCCGAAAGTTCATTCACGATTGGGCATTCCTGAGGCGGATCCGTCTAATCTAGCCCAGCGCGCCCTTAAACGCCAAGATCCAAACACCGCTTGCGAGGGTGAACGCGCGCTGATAGGTCGATTTTATGGCCACGCACGCAACAGATAATGATCTCTGGGTATTCGGTTACGGTTCACTGATGTGGCGGCCGGGCTTTGAATATGAAGAACGCATTCAAGCGACGTTGAATGGCTATCACCGCGCTCTTTGCATTCTCTCCGTTCACCACCGTGGGAGCGTCGAGCGGCCGGGACTCGTATTGGGCCTAGATAAAGGCGGCTCATGCCGTGGAATTGCGTTTCGCGTGCCTCAAGATCGGGCCGAGGCCACGCTCGCTTATTTGCGGGAGCGCGAACAGGTTACCTCCGTTTATCTCGAGACCCATCATCGCTTGCGATTGGCCGATGGCCGGCTCGTGAACGCCACCGCCTTCACCGCCGACCGCACCCATTCGCAATATGCCAAAAAATTATCGCATGAGGATTTGGTCGAGCGCGTGCGCCATGGTGTCGGCGTTTCCGGCAACAATCCCGATTATGTCCGCGCGACCATCGCCGAATTGCAAAAGATCGGGATCAAAGACCACACGTTAGCCCGCATTATGGCGGCGCTCGACGAGCCTAACGGCTAACCTCAAAAGCCAGGCAAGGTTTCGCCGCGCATCAAACGCGGCATATGGCCGTTAATCGCAGCCGCCTCACGGATCAGGCGACCCTTTACACGTGGCATACGATCAACAACACCAAGGCCGAAGTCGCGCATCAAACGAAGGGGCATGGCGTCGTTCGAAAACAAGCGATTCATACCATCGGTGACCAAAGACATCGAAACCGTATCGGCGCGGCGCGACCGTTCATAGGCCTCGATGACCGATACATCACCCACATCAAGCCCAAGCGCTGCGTGATCGGCAATGATTTCAGCCATCGCTGCCACATCGCGCAAACCGAGATTAAGCCCTTGGCCAGCGATGGGATGAATTAAATGGGCGGCATCCCCAATAAGAGCCAACCGTTCCGCACCAAAGCGGCGGGCGATGCCAAAGCCGAGCGGATAGGCGCGCGGTTTGCTCAAAAGTTTGAGATTGCCAAGACGCAAGCCGACGCGCCTTTCAATCTCTTCGATCAATTCGACATCATCCCGCGCCAAAAGGCTCCGCACGCGATCCGTTGCCTCCGTCCATACCATTGTGAAGCGATTGCCCGTCAAAGGCAAAACCGCAAAAGGACCTGACGGCAAAAAGTGTTCCTCGGCCCGCCCGCCATGCTCGCGCTCAATGCCAATCGTCGCCACGATGCCCGATTGTTGATACGCCCAATGGATCCAACCTATTCCGGCATCTTCGCGAAGCCGTGATTTCGCGCCATCACACGCCAATAAAAGCGAGGCTTTGATCGCTCTTCCATCACTGAGCGTTACAACCGTCCCACCTGCTTCCGGTTTGGAGCGAAACGCTTCGCCTTTGACGATTTCGACGCCAGAATGCCGGATGGCCTCCTGCAGACTGTTTGTCACCGCCTGTTCGGGGATCATATGCGCGAAAGGCTCGCCATGGGCCGCTTCGCCGCCGAAGGTCAAGAATACGGGACGAACCGGATCATCCAATCGGCTATCGGTGATCACCATGTCGTGAATAGGCTGAGCGTCTGGCTCGATCGCGTCCCAAACGCCTAACGCTTGCAACAAGCGTCGCGATCCGGCTGAAAAGGCAAAGGCGCGATCATCATCCCGACCTGCATGGGATTCAATCAGGCAAACGGAAAGCGCACCGCGCAAGACGCTTTTCAGCGTCAAAGCGAGGCTTAAGCCCGTTATGCCGCCGCCGGCAATGACAATGTCGAAACGCTTCATCGAGCATCCCTTCCACGCGATCTGATCCGGTCTTACGCCCCGTCATTCAAACTCGCAATGCGTCAATCTATTCAGGGTGGTAAATCGCTACGATCTGAACCAGTATGTCGAAGATACCAAGGAGATATTGATGCGTTCTGCCGTGAAAGACTTGCTCACCATCCTCGATCTTGAAAAGCTCGAAGAAAATCTTTTCCGGGGCCAAAGCCCCGATGCAGGGTGGCAGCGTGTTTTTGGCGGGCAAGTGATCGGTCAAGCGCTTGTGGCGGCTAGCCGAACGGTGGAAGGGCGCAAACCCCATTCCCTCCATGGCTATTTCCTGCTCGCAGGGGATCCAAAGATCCCAATCATTTACGATGTCGAGCGCATTCGCGATGGCCGAAGCTTCACTACGCGGCGGGTCAAGGCCATTCAGCACGGCCAACCGATTTTCACCCTCTCGGCCTCGTTTCAGGTCGAAGAAGAAGGGTTTAGCCACGATATCGCGATGCCTTCAGTGCCTGACCCGGACGATTTGCCGAATGAGCAGGACATTAGAGCGCGGGTCATGCCGCTAATGCCGGATCCGGTGCGAAAATATTTCGAGCGCGAGCGGCCTATCGAACTCCGCCCCGTCGAATTCAAACGCTATATGTCGCGCGAGCCGTTAGAGCCCCGCTTCAATGTATGGATCCGCGCAACAGGCCCCTTGCCCGACGATCCGGCCATCCACCAAGCTGTCTTGGCCTATGCGTCCGACATGACGCTGCTTGATTCGACCTTGGTTGCCCATGGCCGCACCGTCTTTGAGCGTGAAGTGCAGGCGGCAAGCCTTGATCACGCACTCTGGTTTCACCGTCCCTTCCGTGCGGATGAATGGCTGCTTTACGCGCAAGATAGCCCGTTTACCGGTGGTGCCCGAGGCTTTGCGCGAGGCTCGATTTTTACGCGCCAAGGCCAACTGATTGCTTCCGTTGCACAAGAAGGCCTCATCCGGCATCGGCCTGACCTCGCCTAAAATTGAAATGCTTAAAAATTAGGCATGTGGCGCATTGTTATGCGTCTATTGAGCAGCATAGTGCCGGATTCGCCCCGAATCGCCCCGATTCCGGGCTGGCACGACCTTTGAATTAGTCTTTTCAGCTGAAGTCGCGGCCGGATGGTTCGCGACGGCAAATCAGGGAAAAGACGCCATGAAAATTGTGATGGCCATTATTAAACCCTTCAAGCTTGAAGAGGTACGTGACGCGTTGACCTCCCTCGGTGTTCACGGTCTGACCGTAACTGAGGTTAAAGGATATGGTCGCCAAAAGGGGCATACGGAAATTTATCGCGGCGCCGAATATGCCGTGAGTTTTCTCCCTAAATTGAAAATTGAAGTCGCTGTTGCCTCCGATCTCGTAGGCAAGGTGATCGACGCGATCACTGCGGCAGCCAAAACCGGCCAAATCGGCGACGGCAAGATTTTCGTTTTCCCAATTGAACAAGCCGTCCGTATCCGGACAGGCGAACGCGACAACGACGCGCTCTGACGCCGTCATAAGGGGGATAGTTTCATGACAATTTCCAAATCCATCAAATCCGTGCTCGGGGGCGTAGCCCTTGCTGCACTCGCTGGCACGGTGGCTTATGCCGCCGATGCTCCAGTTCCGAACAAGGGCGACACCGCCTGGATGCTTATCTCGACAGCGCTCGTTTTGATGATGTCGGTACCGGGCCTTGCACTCTTCTATGGTGGCCTTGTGCGCACCAAGAACATGCTCTCGGTTCTCGCCCAAGTGTTTGCGATTGTTGCAATCGTTGCCATTCTATGGGTCGCCTATGGTTACTCGCTAGCTTTCACCAATGGTGCTGGCCTCAATGATTATGTTGGCGGCTTCTCGAAAGCCTTCCTCATCGGCGTTACACCCGATGCAACGGCTGCAACCTTCTCGAATGGCGTTTACATTCCTGAGCTCGTTTACATGGCCTTCCAAATGACCTTTGCTTGCATCACGCCAGCTTTGATCATCGGTTCGATTGTTGAGCGCGTAAAGTTTTCGGCGCTCATCGTCTTCGTCGTCCTTTGGGTCACGGTCATTTATTTCCCAATCGCCCACATGGTTTGGTATTGGGGCGGCCCGGACGCCATCGGCAATGCTGCTGCTGCTTTGGCTGCTGCAACCGACGATGCAACAAAGGCCACAGCACAGGCAGCACTTGATGCCGTTAATGCTGATGCAGGCATGATGTTCAAATGGGGTGCGCTCGATTTTGCTGGCGGCACGGTCGTTCACATCAATGCCGGTATTGCAGGCATGGTTGGCGCTCTCATGATCGGCAAGCGTACGGGCTATGGCAAAGAGTTGATGGCTCCTCACTCGCTGACAATGACCATGATCGGCGCATCGCTTCTCTGGGTTGGCTGGTTCGGCTTCAATGCTGGCTCAAACCTCGAAGCCAATGGCACAACGGCACTCGCTTTCGTCAACACCTTCGTAGCGACCGCTGCAGCCGCTCTTTCCTGGTTGTTTGTTGAGTGGATGGCCAAGGGCAAGCCTTCGCTTCTAGGCCTCGTGTCGGGTGCGGTTGCTGGCCTCGTCGCCATTACGCCAGCCTCTGGTTATGCTGGTCCAATGGGCTCGATCGTTCTCGGCCTTCTGGCTGGCGGCGTCTGCTTCTTCTTCTGCTCGACGGTTAAGAATGCCTTCGGTTACGACGATTCGCTCGACGTCTTTGGCGTCCACTGCGTCGGCGGTATCCTCGGAGCACTTGCAACCGGCGTGTTGGTGTCGAAGGGTCTCGGTGGTGTTGGTCTGGTCGATTACAGCCTCACCCCAGGCACGGCAGCTGAAGCTCCTTACGATATGCTGGCCCAAGTCATCACGCAGGCAAAGGCCGTTGGCCTCACTTTAGCGTGGTCCGGCGTTGGCTCGGCGATCCTCTACAAGCTTGTGGACCTTGTCATTGGTCTGCGTGTTCCAGTTGAACAGGAACGCGAAGGTCTCGACATCGCAAGCCATGGCGAGCGTGCGTACAACAACTGATGCTATACCCGGGGGGTTCCGGCCCCCCGGTTGGTTTCCTCCCAAAAAGCACCTTGGCGGCCTTCTCAAAGGCCGTCTTTTTTTGTGCCAAAAGAGCAAGGTTAAGCAGCCGTTAACCCGCTCGGCCTAAACCAAGATAATCCCTTTAAAAGGCTTTATGTTACCGATGCGTCTTTCCCGTTCCCGACAAGCCGAATTTGACGAGGTATCAGGCCACCTCAAACTGTTTTTTGGCCGTCGTCTTTCGGAAATCATCGGCATCGGCCTGATTGTTATCGCGATTTGCATCGCCTTGGCGCTCGTATCATGGTCGGTTCAAGATCCAAGCTTTAATCAGGCCGTCAATCGACCCGTCAGCAATCTCTTGGGTCGTCCGGGTGCTATGCTTTCGGACATCATGATTCAATTGTTTGGGCTTGGCGCGATGGCTTGGTTGGCGCCTCTCGGATTTTTGGGCTTCCGACTGATGTCGGGCAAATCGATTACACCCATCAAGCTGCGCATCGCGGTTTGGGTTTTCGGCGGTCTCGCAGCCTGCGCCATCATTAGCGCGCTTCCCATTATCGGAAATTGGCCGCTACCCATCGGTTTGGGAGGCATCACAGGCGATGCAATCCTCAATGGTATGCAAAAGATACCCGCTTTTGCAGGCGCATCAACACGCTTCTTGATGCTTGCTCTATTTGCTAGTGTCGCTTTTTTCGGGCTGATCATTGCGTCAGGCATTGGTTTCGGACCGCGTGAAGATCAAGAAGCTTCTTGGGCTGACGCGAACCCGAGCCGGAATGGATCCTTTTCAGACCATGATGACGAAGAAGCCGATCATCAAAGCGATCCAAATGTTGCCATCGTTTGGCTTGGAGCCCTCTTTCACAGCGTGTTGAGCGTTAAGAACGCCATTCATCGCTGGTATATCGCACGGGTAACACCCGATGACCCCTTCGATGCACTTCACACAAAGCGTAAAGGACGCATGGAGCCTGGCCTCTCCGAAACTCACGCCTTCGAACAAGAAGAGGCGATTGCCACACCCGCGCCAACGCGCACCCGAAAAGCGGCAGCAAAATCGGCAAAGCCAGCGGTTACCAAAAGCGGCGAACTCGATCTTTACACTTTGCCTTCGGAAACCCTGCTCGCCGAAGCAAAAAAATCGGTTGGTCCCGTCATGTCGAGCGATGCGCTCGAACAAAATGCGCGATTGCTCGAAGGCGTACTGGAAGATTTCGGTGTTCGCGGTGAAATCGTCAATGTCAGGCCCGGCCCTGTTGTCACGCTTTACGAGCTTGAGCCGGCACCGGGGATTAAATCGTCCCGCGTTATCGGTTTGGCCGATGACATTGCGCGTTCGATGAGCGCCATCTCCGCCCGTGTCGCCGTTGTGCCCGGGCGTAATGCGATTGGTATCGAACTTCCAAACCAACGCCGCGAAACCGTCTATTTGCGCGAACTTATTTCGCAAGATGATTTCTGCGAGAGCCAAATGAAACTCGCTTTGGCGCTTGGTAAAACCATCGGCGGCGAACCCGTCATGGTCGATCTTGCCCGCATGCCGCATCTGCTTGTGGCCGGTACGACTGGCTCCGGTAAATCGGTCGCTATCAATACGATGATCTTGTCGCTGCTCTATCGGCTCAAGCCGGAACAGTGCCGCTTGATCATGGTGGATCCTAAAATGCTGGAATTATCTGTCTATGACGGCATTCCCCATCTTCTCACACCTGTCGTAACCGATCCACGCAAAGCAGTTGTCGCTCTGAAATGGGCGGTGCGCGAGATGGAAGAGCGTTACAAGAAAATGTCGAAGCTCGGTGTGCGCAACATCGACGGCTTCAATGTGCGTGTGACAGAGGCCGCTGCCAAAGGTGAAACCATCACGCGAACCGTTCAAACGGGTTTTGATCGCGATACGGGCGAAGCGATTTTCGAAGACGAAATCATGAAGCTCGAGCCGATCCCGTATATCGTCGTCATCGTCGACGAAATGGCCGATCTGATGATGGTCGCGGGCAAAGATATCGAAGGCGCGATCCAACGCTTGGCGCAAATGGCGCGTGCTGCCGGTATCCATGTTGTGCTCGCGACACAGCGTCCTTCCGTCGACGTGATTACGGGCACGATCAAAGCCAATTTCCCGACCCGTATTTCCTTCCAAGTGACATCCAAAATCGACAGCCGTACGATTTTGGGCGAGCAAGGTGCCGAACAGCTCCTTGGACAAGGCGATATGTTGTTTATGGCGGGCGGCGGTCGCATCAGCCGCGTGCACGGTCCTTTTGTATCCGATAGCGAAGTCGAAAAAGTCGTGGCGCACCTAAAAGCGCAAGGCCGGCCTAATTATCTCGACGAAGTCACCCGCGAAGACCAAGCTGATCTGGAAGATGGAGCCAATGGAGCCGTTTTCGATCAGGGCAGCTTTGGATCGGCCGGACAAGACCCTTATGATCAAGCGGTTGCCATCGTTTTGCGCGATCGGAAAGCTTCCACTTCCTATATTCAACGGCGGCTCCAAATCGGCTATAATCGGGCAGCTTCGATCATGGAACGGATGGAAGACGAGGGCGTTGTTGGCCAACCAAACCATGCAGGAAAGCGCGAGATTCTGATCGAGGCACGGTCTGAAGGCGGGCGCGATTTTGACAGCGACTAAAAGAAAACAGCAAACCCGCCTGTTTTTGTGCGGCTGGTTCTGTGTGGAACTCCTTTTCAGCGCATCAGCCAATGCTCAAGCCATTGGTGGAAAAATTCCGCTGCCGCCGCGTCGCCCTGCCAATTTCGGTGTTACATCGCCCGTGCCCGCACAAGAAGCGGCGCCTGTTGTGCAACCTGTTAAGCCAGCGCCTGTCAAACCGGCCGCTATCGATATCTCTCCTGAGGAGATGCTGGCCAATATCAATGAATCGCTGACCAATTTGAAACAGTTCAGCGCCAAATTCTCGCAATTCAGCGCCAATGGCCAGCAAACATCGGGCAAGCTCACCGTTCTTCGGCCCGGTCGCTTGCGGTTTGACTATAATCCGCCAAGCACCATCACCATCATCGCGGATGGCAATTCCGTTGCCGTGATCGATTCAAAGCTTAACACGCAAGATGTCTATTCCATCGGCCTTACCCCGCTGAAATTTTTGCTCGGCGGGACCATTAATCTCGCACGTGATTTTAAGGTGACGGAGGTTGTCAATGAAGGCGAGCGCATAGCCGTTTATGCCGAAGATTCGTCTACCTTCGGCGGGACCTCGCGCATCGTTTTAGGCTTTGATCCAAAATCCTTGGTGCTCAAACAATGGACCGTTACCGATCCGCAAGGCTATGAAGTCAATGTTGTTTTGGCCAATATCGACACGCGGCACGAGCCCGACGCGATGCAATTTGTCATTCCAGAAAACCCCAATTCGACCCGTAAAAAATAGGGTGTTTTCCGCACAGAGAAAGCGTTTCCGCGCTTGCTAGTCGAGGCGTGAAACAATACCCCTGATCTTAGCAAAAAGGGGATCCGCTTTGAGCCTTACCGTCGCCACTTGGAACATCAACTCCGTCCGCCTTCGTTCAGGCCTTGTGCAACGTTTCTTGGAAGAGACACGACCGGATGTCTTGTGTCTGCAAGAAACAAAATGTCCCGATGATCAATTTCCAAGCGGCGATTTTAAAAAGCTAGGCTACAGCCATATCGCTATGAATGGCCAAAAGGGCTATCACGGCGTTGCCATTCTCTCACGTTTGCCTTTTGTAAGCCAAGATAGCCGCATTTTTGCTGCAAAAAATGATTGCCGCCACATCAGCGTAACCTTTGGCAAAGAGGCGCGAGCGACCAAAGATGTGACCATCCATAATTTCTACGTGCCTGCCGGCGGTGACGTGCCCGATCCGGAAGCGAATGAAAAATTCGCGCATAAGCTCACCTTCCTCGACGAGATGCGGGATTGGGGGCTGTCCGATAGACCTGCCGCGGGCAAAGCCATTCTTGTCGGTGATTTGAACGTCGCTCCGCTCGAAAACGATGTCTGGAGCCACAAGCAAATGCTCGATGTTGTCTCCCACACGCCGATCGAATGCGAAAAATTGAATGCGGCGATTGATGCGGCGGAATGGGTCGATGCCATTCGCACGCTTAAGCCAGAGCCGGAACGGGTTTACACCTGGTGGAGCTATCGCGCGGCGGATTGGGCAGCGTCAAACCGCGGGCGTCGGCTTGATCACGTCTGGGTTTCCAAAACCCTCGCGCCGGGGCTTTCATCCGTGACCGTGCATCGCGATGCGCGGAGTTGGGAGCGGCCATCCGACCACGTCCCCGTCACGATCGAACTCGCTTAATTTAGATCGCGTTATTGGCCACAATCCGATCAAGCGCTTTTGCAAAAGCATCGGCGCGCAAGGCTAGTTTTTGACGAAGTGCCAAAGCCGCATCGGGATATTCGTTCAACAACCGTAAAATCAATTTGCGTGGGAAGACGATAATCCGCGATGTCTCGCGTGCGACCGCATTCGTTGCTCGTTCGCTTTCGGCCAAAAGCGCATATTCGCCAATCAACATTCCCGGGCGAACAAATTCCGTTGGTATACTTGCATCGCTGCTCAGCGAAATAAGGCCGGATTGAAGCAGATAGCCTTCATCCGCCACATCGCCCTTTGAAAAAAGCACTTCATTCGGACGCAAAATTCGGGAATCGGCTGCAAACAAAATCAGCCGCAACTGATCGGTCTGAAAGACTTGAAAAAAATCGAGCCGCTTGAGCAATACAATATCGTCGTCAATCGCCATTCGAATTTGCCTTGTCTGCCACCTCTACAAGCCGATAACCACCGGGCTCGGTGATTAAGAGCTCCGCATTGGCGGGATCTTTTTCAATCTTTTGGCGCAAGCGATAAATATGCGTTTCAAGCGTATGCGTTGTTACTTGAGCATTATAGCCCCAAATTTCCGCCAACAACACATCACGTGGAACGATTTCTCCCCGCGCACGGTGCATGAAACTTAAAAAATCCGCTTCTTTATCGGTGAGCTTTTCCGATTGGCCATCGGGGCCTTCCAGAACGCGGGTTCCTTGCGAAAGGCGATAAGGGCCAATCGTCAGCCACGGATCTTCCCGAACTTTAAAGGTCCGAACAAGGCTGCGAATACGGCCGAGCAAAGCCGAGGCGCGAAGCGGAAGATCCAATGTCTCAACATCGGGGATCGGTTCAGCGCTAGGGCCCAACTGTAAAAACGGACCACGATAGCCCAATGCCCGCAAGTCTTGCATTTCCGAACTCAGCCCATCAAAGCCAAGGACAAGATCAATCCGCTCGACATCGAGGGGGCGTTCAAATTGATAGGGCTTTTGGGCAATCGATACCGTAAAATCAGGATCGAGCGCCAATTGCTCGGCCAAGATCACGCAGCGGCCTTTTACATCGCTTAAAAGCAAGATCGAAAGCGTCTCGGCCATTCAATCGGCAACCTTCTTTTGTAAGACCTTGTCCGCGGCACCATCTGTGAGTAGACCAGCCTTAGGACACGTGGCAAGTCTTTGATCCTTGTTCACAGAGCTTCAGCGGATCAAGCGCATGATTGCCCATCTTTTCGCACGGGTCGGCCAAAAACATCTCGGATTTATTCGGATTGGAACGCTGACTTTGCCCTGCGCGATCGGTAGATCGGGGGTCGTAACCCGCAAGCGCGAAGGTGACGGCGGCACGCCGCGCGCGCTGCTTCGCCCGGTGGCGATCTATTTCAGACCAGACCATTTTAGACGCCACCGCTTCGCCCTTCCCGCAAAAGCCATTACCCGCGATACAGGATGGTGTGATGATCCCCGCTCACCGCGTTACAACCGCGCCATTCCCTTGCCGAGTTCCAGCTCCCACGAAAAGCTTTGGCGGGATGATAGCCTTTATGACATTGTCGTAGAGACGGATTGGAATAGACAACCTGCTATTTCCGGCCGAGGCAGCGCCATTTTTATCCATTTGGCGCGGCCAGGTTTTAAACCAACCGAAGGCTGCATTGCCTTTGACCGCAAAGGAATGAAGCTCTTTCTGTCCCGTTTGGATAAAAACTTCCGCCTTCACATTCACTGAAAGACCCAAGATTTGCTGACCTCTTCGGAACCCTGCCTGCTGTTTGATATCGATGGAACGCTCGTTGATACGGACAAAGTCCATATTGTCGCGTTTAACGAGATTTTGAGTCGCTTCGGTATCGATGTGGATGAGGAAACCTATCGCCACCGCATATCAGGGCGAATGAACAATGATGTTTTGGCCGATCTTCTGCCACATGTTTCCGTTTCCGATCATATCAAAATAGGTCAGGAAAAAGAGGCGCTTTTTCGTTCCATGGTCGGCGATATGGAGCCCCTTGCAGGGCTAATGGATCTTCTCGATTGGGCAGATGCAGCAGGATTACGCTATGCAGCCGTCACCAATGCTCCGAAAGAAAACGCCGAACTCGTCCTACAATCACTTCAAGCTACCGAAAGGTTTTCAGCCGTTATTTTATCGGACGAGCTTGATCACGCTAAACCCCACCCGCTCCCTTATCTAACAGGCCTATCGTGTCTCGATGGCGATGTGACACGGAGCGTGGCCTTTGAAGATTCAAAATCCGGTGTCACCTCGGCCAGTGCAGCTGGTTTGGGCGTGATCGGGCTTACCACCTCGCTCGATGGGGCGACCCTTCAATCCTTCGGGGCCCATCTCACCGCGCCCGATTATCACGATGAAGAATTGCATCGTTTTATCAAAGATCGAACGGGTAAACGCTAGCCCCGATGGCCGAAAATGGCGCTACCAACGCGGATATGGGTGGCGCCCATCTGAATGGCTTCCTCAAAATCGGCGCTCATCCCCATAGACAGCGTCTTGATGCCGTGACTTTCGGCTATTTTACGCAATAGCCCGAAATGCGGTGAAGGCGGTTCATCCACCGGCGGAATGCACATCAAGCCTTCGATTGGTAATTTCCACTCTTCCTTGCAACGGGTCAAAAATGCATCCGCCTCAAGCGGCAAAATCCCCGCCTTTTGCGGCTCCTCGCCCGTATTCACCTGAACATAAAGCTTGGGCCTGCGCTCCGTTTTGGAAAATTCTTTCGCGAGTGCTTCAGCAATCGATGGACGATCAACCGTTTCAATCACATCAAACAAAGCCACGGCCTCTTTTGCTTTATTGCTTTGCAACGGTCCGATCAGATGCAATTCGACATCCGGAAATTGCGCTTTCAATTCGGGCCATTTTTGCATCGATTCCTGAACGCGGTTTTCACCAAACACGCGTTGACCTTTTTCCAACACGGGCAAAATGGAATCCGCAAAATAGGTTTTGGAAACCGCGATCAGCGTTACTTCATCGGGCGAGCGTCGCGCATGACGCACTGCGCGCTCCACCTCGGATCGCACCTGACGCAACCTTGCAACGACGTTGTGTTCTGCTTCGTCCGACATTTTTGGTGCTCCCGATTGCGAAAGATTGACCCCAAGCCCTAAATCGTGTCCTAGTCCGGTTGAGCCGCGCGACGCAAGCGTTTGCGCAAAGCTATTGTAGTGCATCACTGACGATACCGGAATTGACATGAGAACCGAGCGTTACAACGCCCGCGAAGCTGAGCGGAAATGGCAGCAGGTCTGGGACACAAAAGAACTTTTTCGTACGAAAAACGACGATCCTGCTCCAAAATACTACGTCCTTGAAATGTTTCCCTATCCATCGGGCCGCATTCATATGGGCCATGTGCGCAATTACGCCATGGGTGACGTGGTAGCGCGCTATAAGCGCGCACGCGGTTTCAATGTCTTGCATCCTATGGGTTGGGACGCGTTCGGCATGCCAGCAGAAAATGCAGCCATGGCCAACAAAACCCATCCGGCGACATGGACTTACGCCAATATCGCGACCATGCGCACGCAGCTTAAAAGCATGGGGCTTTCGCTCGATTGGCACCGTGAAATCGCGACCTGCGATCCGTCCTATTACAAGCATCAGCAGAGAATGTTTCTCGACTTCCTGCAAAATGGTTTGATTGATCGCAAGACCGCGAAGGTCAATTGGGATCCCGTTGATCAAACCGTTCTCGCCAATGAGCAAGTGATTGATGGACGCGGCTGGCGCTCCGGCGC
>DAIOVR010000031.1:0-3117 GCA_036758905.1 Beijerinckiaceae bacterium
ACATCCAGAAGGGCGAAAGGCTTGGTCTTGTTGGGCCGCAAGGAGGAGACAAGCGCGTCCTTCCAGGCACGATGCAGGCCGAACGACATTAGATCGTTCATGACATCATAGCGCTCGGCAACCTTATGGAAGACATCGTCGACGAGCGCCTGCTTTTCGCCAAGACGCACAGAGGAAAACCCGAAATGGGTCTCGTCGCCACTGTCCTTACGGGTGTCCTTATCCATCATGCCGTCTCAACCTGCCTTTTTCATCTCTTGCTGAAGACCATAGCGCGCGGCGCGTCAAGACGCTATGCCGTCGCTACACAAGGGAGAACGTATCCATGCCCGAACTTCCCGAGGTTGAAACCGTCCGCCGCGGCCTTGAACCGGCAATGGCGGGGCAGCGCCTCATATTGGTGGAACAACGCCGGAAAGACCTACGTTTCCCGTTTCCCGCGCGGTTTAAGGAGCGGCTTGAGGGCCAAAGGGTGACGGGCTTATCCCGCCGCGCGAAATATCTGGTGCTGGATCTCTCCTCCCAAGAGGCGCTGATCATGCATTTGGGGATGAGCGGGCGCTTTACGGTGGAAATGGGCGATAAAACATCCAAACCGGGTGATTTTCACCATGAAACCACAGGCACCTCGCCCCATGATCACGTCGTGTTCCATCTGGAGAACGGTGCGCGGATTACCTATAATGATCCGCGCCGTTTCGGATTTATGGACCTTGTGCCAAGCGCATCCTTGGCCGAATCCAAGCATTTCAAGGCCATGGGCATTGAGCCGCTCGGCAATGAATTGGATGGCCCGCTGATCCAAACCCTGTTCACGGATAAAAAAGCGCCGCTAAAGGCAGCGCTGCTGGACCAAAGGCTAATCGCGGGCTTGGGCAATATTTATGTATGCGAAGCGCTGCACCGCTCGGGGCTTTCGCCCAAGCGGCTCGCGGGAACGCTGTCAGGCAACCGCGGCTTGATGAAGGGGAAGGCCGAGCTTTTGGCCACCACCATCCGCGACGTGCTGACGGAGGCCGTACAAGCGGGCGGCTCGTCCTTGCGGGATTATGCGCAGACGGATGGTTCGCTCGGCTATTTCCAACACAGGTTCAGGGTTTATGATCGGGAGGGCGAGAAATGCCCCACGGTTTCGTGTTCAGGCGCCATCGAACGGATCGTCCAATCGGGTCGCTCGACCTTTTATTGCAGAACCTGCCAGAAATGAGCGGCCTTGAACCGAAGGCAAAGCCGCGCTAGCACTCGCTGATCGGGGAAAAAGGGGGCAATCATGGCATATGCGACAATTTTGACGGAAATCCGCGGCAAAGCGGGTCTCATTACCATCAACCGTCCTGACGCGTTAAATGCCCTCAATTCGGTTGTTATTCGGGAAATTACCGAAGCGCTCGATGGGTTTGACCGCGATGTCACAATTGGCGCGGTTGTTCTCACAGGCTCGGAGAAGGCCTTCGCTGCGGGTGCGGATGTGAAAGAAATGAAGGATCTTTCCTTCCCCTCCACCTATCTCGATGATTTTATCACCGCTTGGGATGACATTTCGCAGAATCGCAAACCGCTGATCGCAGCGGTTTCGGGCTTTGCCCTTGGGGGTGGCTGCGAATTGGCCATGATGTGCGATTTTATCCTAGCTTCCGACACCGCCAAATTTGGACAGCCTGAAATTCGGCTCGGTATTATGCCGGGTGCCGGTGGCAGCCAGCGCCTGACCCGCGCCGTTGGCAAAGCAAAAGCCATGGAAATGTGCCTGACGGGGCGGATGATGGATGCCCAAGAGGCCGAACGCGCGGGCCTTGTGTCACGGATCATCCCTGTTGCCGATCTTGTCGAAGAGGCGGTTAAAACGGCCCAAACCATTGCGGGCTTCTCCCGTCAAAGCGTTTTGATGAACAAGGAAGCCGTCAACAGGGCCCTTGAATCGACGCTGGCCGAAGGCATCCGCTTCGAGCGCCGCCTCTTCCAATCGCTTTTTGCGACGGAAGACCAGAAAGAGGGCATGACGGCTTTCATCGAAAAGCGGCCAGCCGCGTTCAAAGACCGCTAAATGGACTTAAGCCTCGACGCGATCGCGCTCTTGTGTGCGACAGGGTTTGCCGCGGGTTTTGTTGATGCCATAGCGGGCGGGGGAGGATTGCTTACCATTCCCGTAATGTTGTTGGCCGGCATACCGCCCGTGGCGGCCGTTGCGACCAATAAAGTGCAGGGTACCCTTTCCATCATATCCGCCCTTTATACCTATAACCGCTCCGGCATCGTCGAATGGCGGGCGGGGATACCCATGGCCGCGATGTCCTTCAGCATCGGCATCGGAGGGGCCCTATCCGTCCATATTCTGCCGAAAGAAGCGATTGCGGCCCTTATTCCGGCACTTTTGATAGCTGTGGCGCTTTATTTTGGCTTGATCAGGGGTTTAGGGGATGCCGATCGCAAGAGCCGCATCACGCGGATGGCCTTTATCCTGGTGGTGGTGCCCCCCATCGCCTTTTATGACGGGTTTCTCGGGCCGGGTGCAGGTTCTTTTTACGCCCTCGCTTTGATTGCCCTGCAAGGCTTCGGCATTACGCGCACAACCGCAATGGCCAAACTTTTGAATGGTGGCAGCAATGCGGGCTCTTTGTTGCTTTTTACCCTTGCAGGCAGCGTTATTTGGCCATTAGGGCTCGGAATGGGCCTCTTTTCGATGCTTGGCGCCCAATTGGGTTCCCGTCTTGCCATTAAACAGGGCGCACGGATCATCAGGCCTCTTATTGTCGTGACCTGCTGCGCGCTTTCGGTCCGCATGTTGATGGATCCGACCAATCCGGCGCATATCTTTCTCGTGAATCTTTGGTTTCTGGGCTGAAGGACATTGACGCCCAACGCTGAAGCCGTTATTAACCCCGCCACACAAGGGCTTACCTGACCTCCGTCTGGCTAGTCTTCAACCTTCCAACCATGGGCGGTTATCCATACTCCTGAGAAGGAAATGGTCCCGCCGTGAGGTACACCAATGGCCAATACGACTTCTGCAAAGAAGGCCACCCGCAAGATCGAACGCCGCACGGCCGTAAACCGTAGCCGCCGTTCGCGCGTCCGCACCTATGTCAAAAAGCTTGAAGAAGCTTTGAAGGCTGGCGA
>DAIOVR010000031.1:3217-19643 GCA_036758905.1 Beijerinckiaceae bacterium
CTTTTTCATCTTCGCCCTGACCTCTTTGGGATAGGTGCAAGCTAAAACTGCAAAATAAAAAATAAATATTTTGCGTACATATTAGGATTAAGGAAACGTGAACGAAGCCAAGCGTTTGCGGCAATCTGGTCCGGCGCAACAGGCTTTGTCGTGGCCATTGAAGGGCCAATTCTCGCTAAGGTTGTAGCGGGTCCGTTGCATGGATTTTTTTCGATGTGTAAGACTCTTTCCTGTCAGCGCGGCTTGCGGTGATCGTTTCACAGGCAACTAAGAACGACATTCCTCATTCCTTGGGGGCAAAATATCTTGCTCTAAAATTGAGGGTCGCTTTTAGAGTGTGCAACGGGACGGAGGGGTCGTATTTTTTGGCCGCTTCATGAACGATTGATTACGAGGGAGATAATTGGATGGTAGCCTTCTCGACTGATCCATGTGCGAGCTATCCAATATCGACATTCGCGGTGCATGGTTTTTTTGAGCATTGTCCAAAATAAATTTTCAAGCAGTAATGCTGCGAGCTATTTAGTTTTTGAAATTGAGACTGACTTGGAATTTAACGTGTGATGATGTCGAGCGTATTGAAGACCAATCCCATCCATGAAGTTGATCTTCAGCTTACCTCGACCGAGGCGTGGGATCGCGTTCGTCGTCGTCTTCGCGCAGAGCTTGGTGAAGATGTTTTCTCAAGCTGGTTCGGCCGTCTTGAACTTGTCGAAATTTCTGGTGCGATGGTATTTCTTTCTGTACCGACGCGCTTTCTTAAAAGCTGGATTCAATCGCATTACATCGATCGTCTTCGTGCATTGTTGATTGAAGAATTCAAGGACGTTTCTGATCTGTCGCTTTCGGTGAGAGGCGCTTTAGGTAAACCTGCGCAACGCCCTTCTACAGCGCATGTAACCGAACACACGCAGGCCGAGCGCAGCTTCCCAGAGCGCAACAAAGTTGACACGGTTGCGATTGCTGAAGGCAAGCCCGTTTCCGAAAACGACGCGCTAACCGGTGCGCCTTTAGATCGTCGCCTGACCTTCGCTAATTTTCTTGTTGGAAAATCCAACGCACTGGCCAATGCTGCGGCTGAGCATATTGTACAAAACACTGCTGGCGAAGCGCCTCTTTATAACCCGCTTTATGTGCATGCTGGCGTAGGGCTTGGCAAAACCCATTTGCTGCATGCCATTGCGCATGAAACGACGGCACAAGGCCGTCGCGTGATTTATCTGACCGCTGATCGGTTTATGTACGGGTTCGTATCGGCACTGAAAGCGCAGACGGCACTCAATTTCAAAGAGCGCCTTCGCGGTATCGATCTCCTCGTAATTGACGATGTGCAATTCCTGCAAGGCAAATCCATCCAGCAAGAATTTTGTCATACGCTGAACGCGCTGATCGATTCCGGTCGTCAGATCGTTATCGCTGCCGATCGTCCACCCACGGATCTCGAAAGTTTGGACGAGCGCGTCAAGTCGCGGCTTGCCGGTGGTTTGGTTGTTGAAATGGGCCCACTCGATGAAGGGCTTCGCGTCAAGATTATCGAAGCTCGGATCGCCAGCGCACGGCAGCATCAGCCCGGCTTCGAAGTCAGTCCGTCGGTGATCAGCTATGTGGCGAAGACCATTATTTCGAACGGACGCGATCTGGACGGCGCGGTTAACCGCTTATTGGCCCATTCGACCCTGACCGGCGGCACGATGACCGTTGAGGCTGCCGAAAGTGCGATCCGTGATCTGGTTCGCACCCGTGAACCCCGCAAGGTCAAAATTGAAGATATTCAGAAGCTCGTTGCGACGCATTTTAATGTGAGCCGGGCCGATATTCTCTCCTCCCGTCGGTCTGCAAGCGTGGTCAAGCCCCGGCAGATCGCGATGTATCTCGCAAAAGTTCTCACGCTTCGTTCGTTACCGGAAATCGGCCGTCGCTTTGGTGGCCGCGATCACACAACCGTTCTTCATGCCGTTCGTAAGATCGAGGGCGCAGTAAGCGCCGATGTGATGCTCAAGGATGATGTGGAACTTCTGAAGCGGATGCTGCAGGACTAATTCCCATCGATTTCTGTGGAAGGCGGCGTTCAAAAGCGCGCATTGTCTTACTAGGGCTTGCCTATCAAGGGCTCCCTTGTAAAAATTTTCGACCCTGCATGTGTGGATTCGGTATTTCCAAGAGCACGTGCGTCATACTGTTTAAGCAAGGTTGGCGATGAAGGTCACTGTTGAGAGAGCAGCCCTGTTGCGTTCTTTGGGTCATGTCCACCGCGTAGTGGAGCGTCGGAATACGATTCCGATCTTGTCCAATATTCTCATCCGCGCGGAAGATTCATCGTTGCGCCTTAAGGCGACCGATCTGGATCTTGAAGTGACGGAACGCTTTGCGGCGGATGTCGAGCAAGCCGGTGCGACAACCATCCCGGCCTATATGCTGTACGATATTATTCGTAAGCTGCCCGATGGCGCCCAAGTTTCGCTTGAAATGACGGGTGATACCAACACCATGGTCATTCGCTCCGGTCGCTCGCGCTTCACGCTGCAGACCTTGCCCGATAGCGATTTTCCCGATCTCGCAGCGGGAGATATCGGCCACAACTTCAGCCTGCCATCGGCCGAATTGCGGCGCTTGATTGAAAAGACTCAATTCGCCATTTCAACGGAAGAAACGCGCTATTATCTCAACGGCATCTATCTGCACACGATTGATGTGTTGGGGCATACCATGTTGCGTGCTGTTGCAACCGATGGCCATCGTTTGGCCCGCGTGGAAACAGATGCGCCGGAAGGCTCATCGGGCATGCCCGGCGTTATCGTTCCACGCAAGGCCGTTAGCGAAATCCTGAAGCTTGTTGAAAGCGGCTCTGACACTGTGACGGTCGAACTTTCGTCAACGAAGATTCGTCTCACTTTTGGTGAAGTCGTTCTGACATCAAAGCTTATCGATGGCACATTCCCTGATTATCAACGCGTTATTCCAATGGCGAATGATAAGCTGCTGACCGTTGATAAAGCGGAATTCACATCGGCTGTTGATCGCGTGTCAACGATTTCTTCCGAGCGCAGCCGTGCGGTTAAAATGACGCTCGACGATCATAAATTGACGCTCTCTGTTGTTAATCCGGACTCGGGCTCGGCAACCGAAGAGATCGAGGTCGATTACGATCAAGGCGCGTTGGAAATCGGCTTCAATGCCCGCTATCTTCTCGACATCTGCGCGGAGCTTGATAGCGATACGGCCTTCTTGAAGCTGGCTGATTCAGGCTCCCCAACCTTGGTACAAGATCGGGAAGGCGCAAGCGCGTTATATGTTCTAATGCCGATGCGCGTTTGACAAACCCGCATCTTACCCGACTGATTCTTCAGGATTTTCGGTCCTATCCGACGCTTGATCTTCATCTTGCCGGTCGCATGATTGCCTTCACAGGCGAAAATGGCGCCGGCAAGACCAATTTGCTGGAAGCCATTTCGCTTTTTTCATCAGGGCGCGGGTTACGCCGCGCCGAGCTCGCCGATATGGTGCGCGAACAGGGCACTGGCTCATTCGCTGTTGCAGCAGAAGTCTCCGGCCCGTTTGATACCGTAAAGCTTGGCACGGGATTGGAACCTGCAGGGCCCGATGGGCAGGGCCCACGAAAATATCGGATCAATGGTGAAGCAGCTTCCTCCGCAGCAGCTTTTAATGACTATCTGAGATTGGTCTGGCTAACGCCGGCTTTTGACGGCCTCTTTACCGGATCAGCCGGCGATCGGCGACGCTTTCTGGACCGTTTGGTTCTTGCCATTGATCCGAGCCATGGCTCGAGGGTGAGTGCGCTTGAGCGCGCTCTTCGTTCCCGCAATCGTATCTTGGAAGACAATAGCAGCGATGCACCATGGCTAAGCGCCGTTGAACGCGAAGTTGCAGAAACTGGCGTGGCCGTCGCGGCCGCTCGACGCGAGACAGTGGGTCAACTTGCAGGTCTTATTGCAAAAGAACGCGATGACACATCGCCCTTCCCATGGGCTGATCTTCAGTTGGAAGGAACAATTGAAGCAGCATTAGCCGATCATGCGGCCGTTGATGTTGAAGATATGTTTCGAAAATTGCTTCAATCCAATCGCGCAAGGGACCGTGCGGCAGGTCGAGCAACCATAGGTCCGCAAACATCGGATTTACTCGTTCGCCACGGACCAAAAGATGTCGTTGCTGATCGTGCATCAACGGGTGAACAAAAAGCTTTGCTGATCGGGATTATTATTGCCCATGCGTGCCTCGTTGCAGCAACAAGCGGTATGGCGCCGATTGTTTTGCTGGATGAAGTTGCCGCCCATCTCGATCCACGTCGCCGCCTTGCATTGTTCAACACTCTATATGCACTGGGTGCGCAAGTGTTTATGACAGGCGCCGATCAAACTCTCTTTACAGACCTGCCGGCTGATGCCGAACAATTTCTGGTTACGCCGGGGCGGGTTGAACCTATCCGCTAAGCTTACTTTATGATGAGGCCTTGGCCCGTCGGTAATTCCATCACATCATAACCACGTTCGGCAAACCATTGACGCTCTGCATCACGCTGGGCGCGATAAGGGAGATAGCCATAATCATCCAATACGATCATACCGCCGGGCGTCACCCGTTCGAATAATCGATCCAGCGCGCCGATTTCCGAAGCCGCATTGTTCATATCAATATGCAAGAATGAAATTCGCGCAGGTGATACGATGTTTAATATGTCAGGTACTTCACCTTTAATGACACTCGCTCTCGGAATCGATGTAAATTTTAAGCGAACTTCATCATAAAGCTCAGGACCCATGCCGGGCATTTTGGCATGCGGGCTGCCTTCTCGATAGTCAAATATATCGTAAAGATAGAATGCTTTATTGGTATTGTTAATGTCGATCGTATCGCAAATAATGCGCGCCGATGTACCACGATAACATCCGCATTCTACAAAATCACCTTCACGCCGAAGCCCGTTGCGCGCCGCCCAAACCAAAATTGCGGTCCGCCAAATGATGCTTTTTTCGACACCGTCGCAAGCATGCTCATTGAGTGCCGTCATAAAGGGCTTGTCAAACTGAAACGAAAGATTCTTGCCGAAGGTAATCAGATTGTCGCCAGCGAACACACCACGATTCCATTCAGGCCGGAGTGAATTCAACAGGCCATGTATCGCGGATAAAAAATCATTACGGCGGGCTATGCCAAAAAAAGTAGACCCAAAATAATGTTCTGACATTAATGTCCAAAAATCCTTAACCGCAAAATGGGTAAATGTGGCATTCTGGAGTCCACACCAATCTGACCCTAGGTAAGAATTATTGGCGTGATTGTCGACAAAAGGGAATAATCAATATTACACTTTTATGACAAAAAATGCTTAAATCTAATTCAAAAAGAGAATATTTTTCCTATATATCAACCATTAATAGTGCGTAATTGCTAATGCCCGTTTCAGGACTAGTCCTTTTTGCCCTCACCTATTTCGTTGCTGTCGCAACGCCCGGACCCGGGATTGCGGCGGTTTTAGCCCGTGCGCTTGGGAAGGGTTTAAAGGGCATGCCTGCTTTTATTGCGGGATTCGTTCTGGGTGATCTGACGCTGTATGCGGCGGCGGCCGCTGGTTTTGCAGCGCTGGCTGGCGCCTACGCGCCGATCTTTCTAGCCATCAAATGGGGCGGTGCCGCCTACCTCCTATGGCTATCGTATAGGCTCTGGACCTCTCCGGTTGAGCCAACATCTGAGACATGGTCGGAACAAGGATCGGACACGCCGTTCTCCTTGTTTTTGACGACCTACTCGCTGACGCTTGGCAATCCAAAGCCGATTCTCTTCTTTGTGGCGCTTTTGCCCTCGATTATTGATCTTGAGAATTTAACGTTCGTCGATTTTCTAACCGTTGCCTTGCTGATCGCAGTGATCATTGCAGGCACGTTGGCAGCCTATGCGACAGCTGCAGCAAAGGCGCGGCAAATATTTTCGAGTGTAACTGCACGCCGACGGATCAATCGCGTAACGGGAAGCATCTTAGCCATTGCGGCTGTTCTGATCGCCTTAGGCTGACCGATCTGATTTGACCGGCCCTGTCAGAAATAAGGGTGGTACAGCTACCCCGGCTCGAACGGGGGACCTCTAGATCCACAATCTAGCGCTCTAACCAACTGAGCTATAGCTGCATAAGTGAAAAGCGGGCGGACCCTACGCCGGCCCGCCCGCTTTTTCAAGACCTTTAACCGCAGAGATTAACGGCTTTGCCGTGTGGTCTCAACCGCATGATCAATTGCCTTGCGAACCGGCTCGGTTGCCTTGGCCGCAATGGCTTGAGCGAGCGAAGACATTTCCTTGGCCTCGCCTAAGGTTCTTTGAACGCCGAGGCGCAATTCAGTCGACTGCAAATCAATCAAATCCGACAAAGTGTGAGCTTTCGTCACCGCGCGGAAATAATTGAACGCCGCATGGGTTTGTGCCTCGACAGCCTCGGCCATACGAAGTTGCAGCTCCTTAAGCCCCGACTGAACCACCGCACTGCTTGCCTCAAAGCCTTGGGCCAGCTGGTTGGTCGCTTCTTGGGATTTTGCAAAGGCTGTTCGGGCTTGTGCGAGAGATTGTTCGGCCACGCCACGGATCGCGTCAACAGGCGGTACCGCGCGTGTGGACGATGGTAAAGCAGCCTTGACGGGCTTTTCAACCTTTGGTGCGGCTTTAGCCTTAGCTTTGGCCCCTTTGCTCAAAGGCGTTTTAGAAACCGCCTTCTTCGGCTGAATTGGCGCCGCTTCGACGATCAAGCCATTGCTCAAAGGAGCAGGGGTTGAAAGTTTTTCAGTGGCGATAGGTGCAGCCGTTACCGCCATTGGCTTTGAAGGCGCTTTCGCTTCCTTCGCCAGCTTTGCAGGCGCTATGCTTGATTTACTAGGAACTCCAACATCGGATGCCATTTGCCCCTCCTATTGGTGATGAAAAATCTAGCCCGATCTTACTTCGACTTTACGGTGGAAGCCGCTTTGCGAATTTCGGCAGCCGCGCCTTCAACCGTTGCTTGCGCGGTTTCGGCGACCTTTTTGGCCGAAGCCTGAACGGTTGAGCCAAATTCGGTCATTTGAGCCTGCAAGGATGAAACCTGCGTTTTTACGAATTCGGTCTGGATATGGACAACTTCCTGAACGTCCTTGGCGTGCAAGAGGCGCTGGGCCAGATCAAACGCTGCCGTAACATTCTGCTCGGCATAGCCCATCGCGCGCTTGGCCAAATCGCGCGATTGGTGCTGCGCTGTGGTTGCCTGGGTATCAGCGGCCGCTACGGCCTTGTTTGCCGCGCCGATGAAGCCATCAAACGCCGTCTTGGCCTGTTCGACGCTCTTTTCTGCCAAATCGCGCATTTCTGCAGGAATTTCGTAACCAGATGGTGACTTTGCCATGATGCAGTCCTTTTTAAAGATGATAGGGCAACTGGCCCTTTGTCGGTAATACTGCAGTGCAATATAATGCTGCACTGCACAATCGTCAATGGTTGGGTCCCGTTAACGGTGTTTGATGGTTGTTCGACCTTTGGGTGAGATTCGATTCGACGCGGTGGTGACCAAACGATAAATATTTATCCAATCATTTTATGAAATTTGTGAGAAGCTAAAGGGTTCCCTATCGAATGAGCGACGGCAGAAGCTCCCATTCCGGTCGATCCAGCGACAATTCGGCATCGCCAAAGGGGCGGATTCGGTTTGTTTGGCAGACCAATGCTGCCGGCCAGTTTCATTTTCCCGATGTTCAGGAAGCCATTACCGGGCTCTATCGCACGCTTTCGGGTAAGATTTGGCCGCAAAACGATGGGGTTAGCGATGCGCTTCAATCCCGCGAAACCTTTGTCGGCCTCGAAACGACCCTCTCTTTGGATGGCATCGCATCGGCTGACATTGTCTTATCCGGAACGCCGCTTTTCGATGCGGATCATCGCTTTACCGGCTATCGCGGCTTTGGATTTATCAAGGCTTTGGCAAATGTTGCGGCAAAATCCGCGCCCCAACCAATATCCGAGCCCGCTCCGTCAAAACCCGTCGATGCGCCTTGGTCAACCACGAATGGTCTGAGCGAGAGCGAACGGAATGCCTTTCGCGAAATCGCAAAAGCCTTAGGCGCCCGCCAGCCGGATCTTGAGCCCGAGCCCCCGATGGTCGCGGAAGCGCCTCACCGGCCAAGGATCGATGAGGTTGAGCCTACACCGGAACAATCAAGCGGTTCGGATCGGCTGATGGAGGTGATCAACCGCCTTCCTATCGGTATTCTCATCAGCCGTGGGGGCGTTCCTATCCTCATGAACCAGCCGCTCCTCGATTGGCTTGGCTATGAAAGCGCGGACGCGTTTTTCGAAATCGGCGGCATCGACACAATGTTTGGCGGACGCGATCCGTCCCGTCGCGCTGTTGAAGATGATGGTGCCATGCTCTTGCGCCGTCGCGATGGCGATATGGTTGCTTTGGGCGTTAAGCTACAAACCGTGCAATGGGATGATTTGCCGGCCAGCATGATGATTTTTGAGAAGGTCACATCGCCGAAGGACGAATTCATCCCGTTTGACGATGAACCAGTAAGCGCAGGCACGGGCGTTTCAGCGAGCGAACTATCGGCCATTCTGGATACAGCCACCGATGGCGTGGTTGTGCTCGACAACAATGGACGGGTTCTCTCCATGAACCGTTCGGCGGAAGCTTTGTTCGGCATCGATACGATTGAGATTTCGGGCGAGCATTTCACAACGCTGCTTTCTGAGAACAGCCGCAACCGGGCCCTGGATTACCTTGAAGGCCTCAAAGACAATGGCGTTGCCAGCGTGCTAAATGACGGACGCGAAGTAACCGGCCAGACGCAGGATGGCGGAAACATCCCGCTTTTCATGACGATGGGCCGCATTGGCACCTCGTCCGAGCCGAAATTCTGCGCCGTGCTGCGTGACATTACCGCCTTCAAGCGGGCCGAGCGCGACTTTATCGAAGCGCGCCGAGCCGCCGAAACCGCCAGCGCCCGAAAATCAGATTTTCTCGCGCGGATCAGCCATGAAATCCGCACGCCTCTATCGGCGATTATCGGCTTTGCCGAGATTATGCATGATGAGCGATTTGGCGTTTTGGGCAACACTAAATATCGTGATTACATTCAGGATATCCTCAAATCAGGCGCGCATGTGCTCGATCTTGTGAATGATTTGCTGGATCTGTCGAAGATTGAGGCCGGACGCGCGGATCTCACTTTCGTCGAAGTGGACGTGACCACCTTGCTGCTTGAGGCCGCCAATACGGTTCAAGAATCAGCCAATAAAGCGCGGGTGATTTTGCGCACAAGCTTGGCATCGCATATGCCCGCGATCGTGGCGGATGAGCGTTCGCTGACCCAAATCATGCTGAACATCCTCTCAAATGCCATCAAATTTACGCCCGCAGGCGGTAAGGTGATTGTCTCGACCACGCGTTCACCCGATGGCGAAGTGATTATCCGCGTCAAAGATACCGGGGTCGGCATGTCGGAAACCGATATTGCAACCGCTTTGGAGCCGTTTCGGCAGGTGACGACGACCCGCCGCGCGGGTGGCACCGGACTTGGTTTGCCGCTCACCAAGGCGCTGATTGAAGCCAACCGCGCCTCAATGGCGATACGAAGCGCGCGCCACTCCGGAACCGTGGTCGAAATCACCTTTCCGCCAACCCGCGTTCTGGCCGACCGCTAATCTGCCGCAGAATCGGCTCTTGCAAAATGTCAGGAAAACTCTGACATGGTAGGCATGTCTCACCCTGCGGGAGTAATCCGATGAGCATTCAATTTCCGATGCCGGACGAAGCCATTCTGGCACGCCGCGATGCGATCATCGCTGGCCTTGCCCCGCTTGTGCCTGCATCCTCGCTGATCACAACTGAAGATGAGCGACGCGCCTTTGAAACCGATGCGCTCACCGCCTATCGCCGAATGCCACTCGCCGTTGTTTTGCCAACCACAACGGAAGAAGTTGCGGCTGTGCTGAAGTTTTGTAACGAGCAGGGCGTGAAAGTTATCCCTCGCGGCGCAGGAACCTCACTCGCCGGTGGCGCTATTCCGCAAGAAGATGCGATCGTTGTCGGCGTCGGCAAAATGAACCGCGTCCTCGATATCAATTTTGCTGACCGCACGATGCGCGTGCAATCGGGCATTACCAATCTCGCGATTTCAGGTGAGGTGGCGCATAAGGGTTTCTTCTACGCGCCCGATCCGTCCTCGCAATTGGCGTGTACCATTGCAGGTAATATCGCGATGAATTCCGGCGGCGCGCATTGCTTGCGTTATGGCGTCACCACCAACAATATTTTGGGCGTCCGCATGGTGCTGATTGACGGCACCATTGTCGATATCGGCTCTGATGCAATGGATGCAGCAGGGCTTGATTTACTCGGCCTCGTGATCGGCTCGGAAGGCCAGCTTGGTGTGGTCACCGAAGCCACAGTTCGCATTTTGCCTTTGGCTGAGGGCGCACGTCCGGTGTTGTTTGGTTTTGATTCAAGCGAAGCCGCAGGCCGCGCTGTGGCTGCCATTATCGGTGCAGGGATTATTCCCGTTGCGATGGAATTTATGGACAAGCCCGCGATAGAAATTTGCGAGGCCTTTGCCCATGCAGGCTATCCATTAGACGCCGAAGCCCTTCTCATCATCGAAGTTGAAGGCTCCGATGTCGAAATGGATGCGACGCTCGCAAAAATCGTGAAGATTGCCAAAGAGCACGGTGTGCAAACGGTGAAAGAATCAAAATCAGCGATGGAGACGGCTGCCATTTGGAAAGGTCGCAAATCGGCCTTCGGTGCAACAGGTCGTATTGCCGATTATATCTGCATGGATGGCACAATCCCCACGGGTCAATTGCCATTGGTACTGCGCCGCATTGATGAAATAGTGAAAAGTTATGGCTTGCGCGTCGCCAATGTATTCCACGCGGGCGATGGTAATTTGCATCCCTTGATCCTATATAATTGCAACGATGAGGACGAAGCGCACAAAGCAGAAGAAGCGGGCAATGATATTCTTAAACTCTGCGTTGAAGTTGGTGGTTGCTTAACGGGCGAGCATGGCGTGGGCATTGAAAAGCGCGATTTGATGCGCAAGCAATTCACCGAGATTGATTTGAACCAGCAAATGCGCGTGCGTGCAGTTTTTGATCCGGCGTGGTTGCTTAACCCTGCAAAAGTATTCCCGCTTGACGGAAGGCCTTCGGTATGAGCGAAGCGACCTCTCTTTTTGCCGAAGATGAAATTATTGCCAGTGTCCGCCAAGCCTATGCGGCCAAGACGCCGATTGTCATTGAAGGCGGCGGCACGAAAGCTGTTATTGGTAGACCGGTGCAAGCAGCAACATCGATCTCGACACGCGCGCTAAATGGCGTGACACTATATGAACCATCCGAGATGGTGATCTCAGCGCTGGCTGGAACACCGCTTAAAGAAGTGGAACGTCGATTGGCTGAAAAAGGCCAAATGCTTCCTTTTGAGCCTGCCGATTATCGTACGCTGCTCGGCACCCAAGGCGAGCCAACCATGGGCGGGCTAACCGCCACCAATCTCTCAGGCCCACGCCGTGTTGTTGCAGGTGCCTGCCGCGATAGTCTCATCGGTGTTCGCTTCATCAATGGCAAAGGCGAAATGGTGAAATCGGGTGGCCGTGTGATGAAGAATGTCACGGGGCTTGATCTCGTCAAATTGCTTTGTGGTTCGCATGGGACATTGGGGCTATTAACCGAAGTAACATTCAAAGTTCTGCCGCGCCCTGAAACCACTGTTACACTCGCCCTGCACGGGCTTGATGATGCGCGTGCCATTGAAGCCATGTCGATGGCTTTAGGATCGCCTTTCGATATCACCGCTGCGGCTCATTTGCCCAATGGAGTCGAACGTGTTTCGGCCACCGTATTACGCCTCGAAGGATTTGTGCCTTCCGTCGATTATCGCTTCAATCGGTTGAAAGATCTCTTGAAAGGATTTGGTACCTGCGATCGATTAGAGAACGAGGCATCAACCTCCCTTTGGAAAAAAGTGCGGGATGTCACTTGGCTTGCCGAACCACGCGATCATGCGATTTGGAAAATTTCAATTGCTGCATCAAAGGCACCCGCTTTGCTTGCGAAGCTGAAATCGTCACTGGTTTTCCGTCATCTACTCGATTGGGGCGGTGGCCTTCTCTGGCTCCAAACATCAGCCTTGGGCGATGCAGGTGCTGCATCGGTACGCGCCGCTTTATCGAGCACGGGCGGACATGCAACGCTCATTCGCGGACCGGAAAATCTTCGTGCGAATATTGATGTGTTTGAACCGTTGAGCCCTGCCTTGCAGTCGCTTTCGAGCAATATCAAAGCAAGCTTTGATCCAGAACGTATTCTCAATCCGGGCCGCATGGCGGCAAGTCTATAGGCGTCATTCATGCAAACCAGTTTTCTGCCCGAAGCGCTTCAACAACCCGCGATGCAGGCCTCGGAGAAAATTCTCCGTACCTGCGTGCATTGCGGTTTCTGCACCGCGACTTGCCCGACCTATGTGTTGCTTGGTGACGAACTCGATAGTCCGCGCGGTCGGATTTATATGATCAAAGATATGTTGGAGCGTGGCAAACCTGCTTCCTCCGATGTCGTCAAACATGTTGATCGTTGCCTGTCTTGTCTTTCTTGCATGACGACCTGTCCTTCCGGTGTGCATTACATGCATCTTGTCGATCATGCGCGTGCGCATATCGAGGCGACCTATGAGCGTCCTTTTGCTGACCGCGCGATCAGAGCGGTGCTTGCTGCCATCTTGCCCTACCCGAACCGATTTCGCGTAGCACTAACCTTGGCTGCACTGGGCAAACCGTTTGCGCCCTTGATCCGTTTGCTACCGGGGATTGGAACTAGGCTTTCAGCTATGCTGGCTTTAGCGCCTTGGTTTTTGCCTGGAAAATCGCCTTATGAAGCACCGCAATCGATCGCTCCGCAAAGTGAAAAGCGGGGCCGTGTTGCGATTTTAACCGGATGCGCTCAACCGGTTTTAAATCCCGACATCAATGAAGCTGCCATCCGTCTTCTTACCCGCATGGGTCTTGAAGTTGTGGTTCCCAAAAATCAGGGCTGTTGTGGTGCGCTTGTTCACCATATGGGCAAGGATGATGCGAGCCATGCCTTTGCCAAACAGATGATCAATGCTTGGATGGCCGAGATTGATGGCGAAGGTTTGGACGCGATTGTTATTACAGCATCCGGCTGCGGTACTACGATTAAAGATTACGGTCACATGTTCCGCAACGATCCGGAATGGGCAGAAAAAGCGGCAAAGGTTTCAAGCCTCGCCAAAGACATCACCGAAGTGCTGACCCGTTTCACTTTGCCTGAGCCTGCCATTCAAACAGGACAAACAATTGCGTATCATTCCGCCTGTTCGATGCAGCATGGCCAGCAATTGCGTGATGAGCCGAAAAAGCTTCTCAAAGCCGCTGGCTTTAATGTGAAGGATGTTCCCGAAGGCCATATTTGCTGCGGCTCGGCAGGAACCTATAACATGCTGCAACCGGAAATTTCCGGTCAACTTCGCGAACGAAAAGTCAACAATATTGAAAAGCTTAATCCCGATATCATCGCCACAGGCAATCTTGGTTGCATGAGCCAGATTGGAAAGGGATTGGCGGATCGCGGGAAGGCCGTTCCTGTTGTGCATACGGTTGAGCTGATCGACTGGGCAACCGGTGGCCCTAAACCGCGCGGCATCGCGTGACGATTGTGTCTTTAAAACACTCTCTCTGTTATTCCGTCATTGCGAGCGAACGCGAAGCAACCCAGTTGATGATGCAAAAAGGGGCGCTACGGATCCGCATTGCATTAAAAACTTCCATTAGCTGGATTGCTTCGCTCGTCGCTCGCAAGGACGAATTTTCTGCACTAGTGCACATTGTGCCTCATTAAAAAATGATCACTTTCGATACGCCGCTTCCCATTGATGAAGCCCTCCCCGAGCTTCTCTCCGCTTTAAGCACGCACACCAAATCTGTACTCGTAGCACCGCCGGGTGCGGGTAAGACGACGCGGGTGCCTTTGGCGCTGATGGATGAAGCGTGGACAAAGGGCGGTAAAATTTTAGTGCTCGAACCCCGCCGTTTGGCCGCGCGGGGTGCTTCTGCACGCATGGCGGCAACGCTTGGCGAAGAGGTCGGAAAGCGGGTTGGCTTGCGTGTTCGCATGGGCTCAAAAATCTCAAAGGAAACGCGCATCGAAGTGATAACCGAGGGCGTGTTCACCCGCATGATTTTGGATGATCCCGAATTAAAGGGGGTCGCCGCCGTTCTGTTCGATGAATTCCACGAACGCTCGCTGGATGCCGATCTTGGCTTGGCCCTCGTGCTTGATGCGCAAAGCGCGCTGCGGGATGATTTACGCGTGCTGGTGATGTCGGCAACGCTCGATGGCGCACGCGTGGCGAATCTCATTCAAGATGCACCCGTCATCACCAGCGAAGGCCGCGCCTTTCCGGTTGAGACCCGCTATGTCGGGCGCGATCCGAACCGCCGGATGGAGGACGATGTTACCGACACCATCCTTAAAGCACTGCGCGCGGATCACGGCTCGATGCTCGTCTTTTTACCGGGACAAGGCGAAATCCGCCGCGTCGAACGCCTGCTAACCGAGCGTGTGACGGATCCCACCATCGACATCGCCCCGCTCTATGGCGCTATGGACCAACGCGCACAGGATTTGGCGGTTCAACCCGCCGCATCAGGCCGCCGCAAAATCGTGTTGGCCACATCGATTGCGGAGACCTCGTTAACGATTGAAGGGGTCCGGATCGTCATCGATTCCGGTCAATCGCGCGTGCCCCGTTACGAGCCGGGGATCGGGCTCACGCGGCTTGAAACCGTTCGCGTCTCGCGCGCTTCCGCTGACCAGCGGTGTGGCCGTGCGGGCCGCACGGAGCCCGGCATTGCCTATCGACTCTGGGACGAGGCCGCTAACGGTGCGCTGGAGCCGTTCTCCAAGCCTGAAATCCTCTCGGCTGACCTGTCCGGCTTGGTGCTCGATTGCGCCGTCTGGGGCGTCACCGACATGGCGCAACTAGGCTTTCTGGATCCACCCCCCGCGCCTGCACTTAACGAGGCTGTCCGCCACCTCCAAGCGATTGGGGCGTTGGATGAGGCTGGCCGGATTAGCCAGGACGGAAAGGCGATCCGCGCGCTGCCTTTGCCGCCGCGCCTTTCGCGCATGATCATCGAGGCCGGACGACGCGGCGAAGCGCAGCTTGCCGCCCACATTGCAGCGCTTCTAACCGAGCGGGGATTGGGAGGTCTTTCCGTCAATCTGGAACACCAGCTGGATCAGTTCCGTCGGGATCGCTCGCCGCGCGCGGACGAAATGCGGCGTTTGGCCAAAACTTGGGCCGTTACGGTTTCCAACACGGCCACGCGGGCAGAACTTTCACCCGGTGGCGTTTTGGCCCTTGCCTATCCGGATCGTGTCGCCAAAGCGCGCGGCGCGACAGGCGCTTTCGTAATGGCCAATGGGCGGGCGGCATCGGTTGAAGCCCATGACAGCCTCGCCCGTGAAGCCTATCTCGCGATTGCCGAAGTCACCGGGCAGGCCGCCTCTGCCCGTATTCTTTTAGCCGCCCCTTTGACCTTGGCCGATCTTGAAGCGGAATTTGCCGAGGCCATCAAAGAGACCGATGAGCTTAGCTTTGACAAAGCCGCAGCAGCGCTTAGGGCGCGGCGGGTTAAACGGTTGGGTGCTTTGGTGCTTAATGAGCAGGTTCGCCCGGTTCCGGCGACGGACGAGGCTGCAAATGCCTTGGCCAAAGGTATCGCGAGCCTCGGTATCGCGCGCTGGCCGCTGACGGCGTCCGCCCGGCAATGGCTTGACCGGATCCGGTTTTTGCATCGGGCGGATCCAGCGTGGCCCGATCTATCGGATGAAGCGCTCGAGACGACTGCCGACAAATGGCTGGCGCCCTATCTCACAGGCAAGGCAAGCCTCGCTGATCTAGGCGCCGATCGGCTTCGCGAGGCTCTGGAATCGCTCCTCGATTGGCAAAGCGCAAAGCGGCTAGAGGAAGAAGCGCCCACACATTTTCTGGCCCCGACGGGTAACCGACATCCGATTGATTATGATGCGATCGAGGGGCCAGTGCTCACGATCCGCGTCCAAGAATTGTTCGGCCTCAAAGAACACCCCTCGCTGGCACGCGGCAAGCTGCCGCTTGTGCTGCATCTAACGTCCCCGGCGCATCGCCCGATCCAGATCACCAAAGATCTACCCGGCTTTTGGCGCGGGTCTTGGGCGGCGGTGAAATCGGAAATGAAGGGACGATACCCCAAACACCCTTGGCCGGACGATCCGGCCAACGCGATGCCGACAGCCCGGGCCAAGCCGCGCGGCACTTGAATTGTGTTGGATATGGCTGGGGCGGGAGGATTCGAACCTCCGCATGGTGGAATCAAAATCCACTGCC
>DAIOVR010000032.1:0-19353 GCA_036758905.1 Beijerinckiaceae bacterium
GGCGTAAACGCCAGTGCCTGATCAAAACTCAAATATATCAGGGAATAAATGGCGCACCGGTAGTTATGAAGGTGATAACCTTTTTCTCATTGAAATACCTATATAAAATTTTAACCCGCGGCTTAAATGGCTGACTTTAATATGAGGCCGTTTGTCAAAATTAAGCCGACAATTCGTCAAAGACATTTGGTTCCAGTAAACAACGTCATGCAGCTTATCCTGACCTTTAAAATTGCTGCAAATGCGAAATTTATGCTGCGTTGCAGCAATTAAAATGATACTGGAAATCCAATTCATCATATGACCCAAGGGTGCGTTGGTCGTGGTTTTATATAGTCTCTCCCATGGCTTCGACTGTTGATTAAAAGGCAGCGGTGCTGGTTTCAAGACGGGTGCTCGCCGTGGACTTCTACGGCAGGGTTTTCATTTGGGAGGACAGGATGATCAAGCGTTCACTTGGATTGGCTGCGTTTACAGCTTTGCTTCTTGCCGGCACAGCGCATGCTGCTGATAAAATTAAAGTAGGTCTCTTCGCGACTTTAGAAGGCACATATACGGTTCTTGGCGAAGACGGCGTTCGCGGCTTTCAAACCGCCATGAAAAAATATGGAAATAAGGTTGGCGGAAAAGAAATTGAAATCATTATGGGTTCGTCTGACGCAACCCCTGATTCTGCTGTACGTGCGGCCCGAAAGCTTGTCGAACAGGATAAAGTTGACATTATTGTAGGCCCACTCTCTGGCGACGAAGGGATCGCGGTTAAGGATTATGCGAAGACCCACCCTGAAGTCACATTCATCAATGGTGGCTCGGGTGCACAGGAAACGACTTATGTCGATCCGGCACCTAATTTCTTCCGCTTCAACATGGATGGTGCGCAGTGGCAGGCCGGTCTTGGAACCTATATCTATAAGGATAAAGGTTATAAAAAAATTGCAACCGTTGGTGAAGACTATTCGTTTGTTTACACGCAGGTCTTTGGCTTAGCGCTCGAATTCTGCGGTTCAGGCGGTCAAATCACAAATCGCCAATGGGTACCGCTCGGAACAAAGGATTTTGGTTCGGTTATTGCAGCGCTTCCTGATGACGTAGATGCTATTTATCTTGGACTTGGCGGCGGCGACGCGGTCAACTTCTTGAACCAATATCAACAAGCAGGTGGTAAGGCCAAATTAATTGGTGGCTCCATCATGGTGGACCAGACAATTTTATCAGCTAAGGGCAATGCGAAAAATGCTCTTCTTGGCACAGTGGCTGCCAGTGGTCAGGGCGATACGTGGGATGCGCCAAGCTGGCAAGCTTTTGTCAAAGCGTATCAAGATGCTTTCCCTCCTGAGAAGCGGTTCCCAAGCCCTTCTCTGTTGGCCACCAACTATTATGGCGCAGCGATGGGTCTCTTCGAAGGACTTGCGAAGGTCAATGGCGACCTGAGCGATGGTCATAAAAAGTTCCGGGCAGCATTGGCTGCATTGGTCATTGATGCGCCGAATGGTCAAATCAAGCTTGATAGTAATCGTCAGGCAATAGGTACCAATTTTGTGACCGAAGTTATCGACGACGGTAAAGGTACGTTGTTTAGTAAAGTGGTGAAGGTCGTGCCAAATGTTAGCCAGACGCTCGGCTATGATCCTGCCACTTTTGCCAAGATTGGAATTCCAAGCCGGACCGTTCCGGAGTGCAAAAAATACTAATTTCAGGCTCTAAACTTTGGCCGGGCGTTAAAAAGCCCGGCCAATTTATTCCTATACATCATTTTTTTTGAAACTTCGTCTTGCCAACGCCTCCTGTTTGTACAAGCTTATCTAAAATAAATAAGACGAGCGGGGGGGGGGTGAAATAATGAGCAGGGCGCTTGCGATTTTTCATGGCCACTTTGGCCGAGCGACGGTTTACCAACTCAATCGGTCATTCAACCTCCATGCCCATCGCGAAGGTCATTTAATTTTTCACCTAGATGGCGCGGACGGTATCGTCAACGTGTCAGGGGAGGCATGTAGGCTTTCTTCTGATGCTTTTGTCGCCATTAATCCCTGGGAGCCGCATAATTTTATGCCTACCGACCTCTATGAAGGGTCATATTTCTTTGTTCTTTACGTTAATCCCGAGTGGTTTTCTACCGGTGATGGAACGCCGCTTCGGTTCGGGAAGTCTCGCACCTTGCGTACCCAGGGACTTGATCGGCAAATTCAAAAATTAGCCGCGATGGTCCAAATGTCGGCGAGTCGGGATGATCTTGATAGCGAACTCCATAAGCTGATCGAGGGATGTTTTGAGCAGAGTTGGCGTAAGGTCGAGGATCGCGGCAAGTCCGTCCCAGGTGAAGCCTACATGGACTATAGGATTAAAAAATCAATTCGGATTATGCAGAATATTTTACGCGTCGATATTGATCTCGACTTCGTGGCCCGCGAATCTGGACTCTCGCGGCCACATTTTTATAGGATGTTCCGCAGCCAGACGGGCATTACACCCAATCTCTACCTTAATACACTTGTAATGGAAAACGCGATTGAGAAGCTTGTTACGACCAAGGATGCTGTGGCTGATATCGGCTTTGGTTTAGGCTTTTCATCCCAAAGTGGGTTCGGACGCTTTTTTGCTGCCAATGTCGGAATGGCCCCCTCGGATTACCGCCGCAATACGCATTTTGTGTGAGACGAGAGGACGCACGAAAAAGATACTGTCGATCAAGAGCGAGATCAAAAGCCGCGATAGCTTAGACGTCTGAAAGCTCTCGCGAGATATTATAAAATAGAAGCCGCGGAATAAGGGAGGGGTTGTGGGAGATCGTTTACGGTTAATTGATCGGATTCCGGCCCAGTTTCTTGATGCCTGCTTTGCCAATTCCGCATCGCATTGCGTGACGGGCCTATTAGCATGAAACGTTTTATTGAGCGGCATCCCCTTTGGTCATTGGTCATCATCGTCGTCATCTTTTTCTTTCTTTGGTTGATATTTGCGACCTGGTCGCCTGGCTTTGAGGCATTTTTCGGTAAGAAGAAAGTTTTTCTCAATGCGGTGTTGAATGGCATCACGCTGGGCGGACTATATTTTCTTGTTGCGAGCGGCTTTACCTTAATTTTTGGTTTGATGCGCAATGTGAATTTGGCGCATGGCTCGCTCTACCTCTTTGGTGGCTATATGGGCTTTAAAACCGTTGCTTGGACGGGTTCTTGGCTGTTTAGCTTCGTGGTCGCGTTTGTTGCCGCAGCTCTTCTCGGCATTATCCTGCAATATATTGTGTTTAGGCGCATGGAAGGTCAGGACTTGCGTCAGACTTTGGTTACTATTGGCATATCCATTGTATTGGCGGATCTGATGCTATGGATTTTTGGGGGTGACTTTTACCAAATTCAAACACCGGACTGGTTGGTTGGTCCAGCCCAAATACCCTTTGTTACGGCCGTCAAATCATCGGGTGAGGCCGTTTATATGACCTATCCGATTGTTCGGTTGGCGATTTTTGCTGCCTCTGTGGTTATTGGACTTGCGATGTGGTTGGTCCTCAACCGTTCAAAGATTGGCATGATCATTCGCGCAGGTGTCGATGATAAGGACATGCTTTCGGCAATGGGCGTTCCGATCCAGCTTGTTTTCTTGCTGGTCTTTGCTTTTGGCGCTGGTTTGGCCGGTATGGCTGGTGTTGTTGGCGGGACATTCCAATCGATTTCTCCCGGTGAGGATACGCGGTTTCTTTTGGCCTCTCTCGTCGTGGTAATTGTCGGCGGCATGGGGTCGATTCCCGGCGCGGCGCTGGGCGCGTTGCTTATTGGGCTCGCCGAGCAGCTCGGATCGGTTTATGCGCCGACCTATGCCGTGGTTCTCACCTTCCTCATTATGGTTGTGGTGCTAGCGATACGCCCACAGGGCCTATTGGCGAGGTGATAGAATGACAGGACGCGACCAAATCTCGCCACCGCGCAGAACCTCCGGCGCAAGCGCTCCGGCTGCTAATCTGTTTGGATATCATCCTGTGGTCGTTATCCTTGCGGTGTTGTTGGTTATCATGCCGTTGATAGCCAATGATTTCATTTTGTATCAAATATTTTCCTGGTCATTCATGCTGGGTATTGTTGCGCTGAGTCTGATGTTCCTCGCTGGTTACGGCGGTATGGTCAGTTTGGCTCAGATGACGATCGCCGGGTTTGCCGGCTATATGGTGGCTATCTTTGGCGTAAACGGAATAGCATCTGTATCAATTGGATGGCCATGGTGGCTTGCCGTTCCGATGGCTCTATTTTTGGCGACGCTTTTAGGTACCATCACGGGCGCGCTCGCGGTCCGTACAGAAGGCATTTATACAATTATGATAACGCTCGCGATCGCAGCAGCGTTTTTCTATTTTACCAACCAAAATTACGCGATTTTTAATGGTCATACCGGAATTAATCGTGTTGCTACGCCGCATTTTCTTGGTGTTGAATGGCGTTCTACAGTTCCCTTTTATTATCTTACTTTAGGCTTCGCTGTCCTGTGTTATTGGGTTACAAATTGGATCTCCCGCGCACCATTCGGGCTTGCGCTACAAGGGGTGCGCGATAATCCCAGACGTATGGCGGCGCTTGGCTTTAATGTAAATGCACACCGGATTGCCGCCTATGTTTATGCCTCGTTTATGGCATCGATTGGTGGCATTTTATTGGTATGGGGTAATGGCCAGATATCGCCTGGTTCGGTAAGCGTTGATGTTGCGATTGATAATCTGATCATCGCTGTTGTCGGTGGTATTTCACGTCCGATAGGCGCGTTCATTGGGGCATTAATTTATGTTGTCCTTCGTACATTCGCTTTAGATGTGCTTGTTGCCTTTGGCTTAGATGGCAATCGGTTTCGTTTGCTGATCGGTCTCGGCTTTTTGGCTATCGTTTTCTTCTCGCCCGACGGTGTCATCGGATTGTGGAATCGTTGGCGCAATCGCCATGCGCAGCCAACCGTAGCAAGACAGGGTGGCGCGCATGGATAGCATCGCGCAACGCCTCTCGGCAGCTGGAACCAATAATGCGCTTGAATTGCGCGGCGTAACCAAAATGTTCGGTGCGCTAGCAGCGCTGACTGATATCACGCTTTCCGTTAAACCAGGTGAAAGACGAGCGGTACTTGGTTCGAATGGGGCGGGTAAAACCACTTTGTTTAATTGCATTACGGGTGATTTTTTACCAAGTTCGGGTACGATTCGTCTCTTTGGCGAGGATGTTACAAACTTTCCGCCACAAGAACGTATTCGTCGGGGCCTGCGTCGCACCTATCAGATTTCAGCTTTGTTTCCTGGCCTGACCGTTCGCGATAATGTTTATCTGGCTTGCCGCGGCGTTTCTCGCGGCCGATTTTCATTCATCCGCCCACGCCATAATGATCCCTTGGTTCAAGCTGCTGAGAATTTGATCGAGGCGGTCCATCTTACGGGCGTTATTGATCGGCTGGTGGCAGAGTTAAGCTATGGGCAACAGCGTCAGCTTGAAATCGCTCTTGCGCTTGCCGGTGCACCACGGTTTATTTTATTCGATGAACCGGCGGCTGGATTATCTCCAACGGAACGGGCCGAGCTCGTCGAAATATTAACATCGCTGCCTACTCATTTCGGCTTCATCATTATTGAACATGATATGGATGTTGCGTTGCGGGTCGTCGAAAGTGTGACCATGATGCATAATGGCCGCATCTTCAAAGAAGGCACGCCACAAGAAATTGAATCCGATCCCGAGGTTCAGGAATTATATCTTGGAGGCGGGCATGGCTGAAACCCGTCGGACAATAGCACCTGCCATGCTGCAGGTTAGCGGTCTCAATGTTTATTATGGACGTTCTCACGCCCTGCAAGGTGTGGATCTTGCCGTGCAGCATGGCGTCATGTCCGTCGTTGGCCGTAATGGCATGGGTAAGACGACCTTATGCAAAACCATCATGGGCTTGGTATCTGCATCAAGTGGTTCGGTCCGTATGGCCAATCAAGATTTGCTTGGTCTTCAGCCAGCCCAAATTGCACGCTTGGGTGTAGGCTATGTACCGCAAGGCCGTCGGTTATGGCGCTCGCTAACGGTTGATGAACATCTTCGATTGAGTACAGGCAGGCGCCGTGGCGCTTGGAGCGTTGAGCGCATTTACGATACATTCCCGCGACTGGCCGAGCGCAAGAACAATGGTGGCGGACAATTGTCGGGTGGCGAGCAGCAAATGCTTGCGATCTCTCGTGCTTTGTTGGCCAATCCGCAACTTCTGATCATGGATGAGCCGACTGAAGGTCTTGCACCCGTGATTGTGTCGCAAGTTGAGGAAATGTTGATCCGCCTTGGTGAAGAAGGCGATATGGCTATCCTCGTGATCGAGCAAAATATCGGCGTGGCGACTGCTATTTCCGATAAGGTTGCGATCATGGTCAACGGGCGGATAAACCGTATCGTTGAATCAAGATTGCTCGCAAATGATCGCGAATTGCAACAGCGTCTCTTGGGTGTTGGCCGTCATTCCGAAGCCTCACCTGAGCATGACGAGCAAGCCGCGACGAATACTCGTGCTAACGATGAGACAGTTCAGACCCAACGGCGCGCGGGCCCCACTAAAATTTATGTCTCTAACCCAGTTATTCCTAACCGTTGGTCGCAACCGATTTCGCTAGCGCGAATTGAGGCTGCCGCACGTGTTGTTACAGGGGGCCTCACAGGCGCCAATGATTCAAATGTGCAACGCAATTCTTCGGCTACAGGCCGCGCTATCGGCCAACCGATTGTAATTGTCGCAGGCACTCTTGATACCAAAGGGCCTGAATTGCGCTATATTCGAGATCTAATTAAGGCGAGTGGATTGCGGACTCGTCTTGTTGACGTTTCGACCAGTGGAAAAATATCTAGTTGCGATGTAACGGCGCAGGAAATCGCTCTGCATCATCGCCGAGGAGGCCCCGGCGTCTTTAATGGCGAACGTGGACAATCGGTAACCGCGATGGCCGAAGCCTTTGAGGTATGGATCAAACGTCAGCCCGATATTGCAGGAATTATCTCAGCCGGTGGATCTGGTGGCGCTTCATTGGTTGCACCAGCGATGCGGGCGCTGCCGGTTGGTATTCCTAAAATGCTTATATCGTCCGTCGCCTCCGGGGATGTCGGGCGTTATGTTGGGCCGGCCGATATCGCAATGATGTATTCGGTAACGGATGTTCAAGGCATTAATTCCATCTCACGCCAAGTACTTGGCAATGGGGCGAATGCGTTGGTCGGTATGGTCAAAGCCCGCCTTCATGAAGAACAGAAAACCCATTCCTCGGACCGTCAGGCCATAGGGCTTACAATGTTTGGGGTTACGACACCCGCCGTTCAACAGATTGCGGCCGAGCTTGAGGGCTTGCGCGAGTGCCTCGTATTTCACGCGACGGGCGTTGGTGGACAGTCGATGGAAAAACTCATCGATTCCGGACTTCTATCAGGGGTCATCGATTTAACGACAACTGAAATTGCCGATATGTTATTTGGCGGGGTCTTTCCCGCAACATCAGATCGATTCGGTGCCATTATTCGAGCACGCATGCCCTATATCGGCTCCGTAGGGGCGCTCGACATGGTGAATTTTGGTGCGATGGAAACTATTCCCGCAACGTACCGCAATCGCAAACTGCATGTTCACAACCCGCAAGTTACGCTGATGCGGACTACCATTGCCGAGAACGAAGCTATGGGACGTTGGATTGGGGAGCGCTTGAACCAGATGGATGGGACTGTGCGCTTCTTCTTGCCCGAAGGCGGGATCTCCGCGCTTGATGCTCCAGGCCAAGCATTTTACGATCCCGATGCCAACGCCGCATTGTTTCGTAGTCTGCGTGAGACCGTGCGCCAGACATCGACGCGGCAACTTATTTCTGTACCGCAGCACATCAATCACCCTGATTTTGCCAAGATCATCGCGGCAGCATTCCGTGAAATTCATGGCGTTTCAACAATCCGAAAACGAGTAGCAAAATAAAGATGGTACGCTTTCAACGAACAGATGTGATGGCAAAATTTCGCTCCATGGTGGCGCGGGGTGAGCCTATTGTCGGAGGTGGTGCAGGAACCGGCTTATCGGCAAAATGCGAAGAAGAGGGCGGCGTTGATCTGATCGTGATTTATAATTCTGGACGTTATCGGATGGCCGGTCGTGGCTCATTGGCCGGATTGATGGCTTATGGTGATGCCAATGCCATTGTCATGGAAATGGCCTCTGAGGTCTTGCCGGTTGTGAAACGCACGCCAGTCTTGGCAGGCGTTAATGGGACCGATCCCTTTCGTCAGATGGACGTTTTTCTTGATCAAATCAAATCCATTGGATTTTCTGGCGTCCAAAATTTTCCTACTGTTGGACTTATTGACGGCGTCTTTCGCGCTAATCTGGAAGAGACCGGCATGTCATATGGGCTTGAGGTCGATATGATCGCTAAGGCCCATGCCATGGATTTGCTGACGACACCCTATGTCTTCAATGAACACGAAGCCGAGGCGATGGCAAAGGCCGGAGCGGATATTATCGTTTGTCATTTGGGGCTAACAACTGGCGGAGCGATTGGAGCGCAAACGGCACTTCGATTAAAGGATTGCCCGGTCTTGATCGATCGTTGGGCAGAATCTGCATTGCGCGTCCGGCCTGATATTCTTGTGCTTGCGCATGGCGGACCCATTTCCGAGCCTGAAGATGCGGATTTTATTATGAAGCAAACACAGGCATGCCACGGATTTTATGGTGCATCTTCGATGGAGCGTTTACCTGTCGAACGTGCATTGACCGATCAAGTAAGACGTTTCAAATTGATTGGAAAAACAAAAGAACATTAGTTTGGTAGGACTGCTCAAATAGGTGCAGACTGTCGGGGGAGGAAGAGAAGATGTCAGGTGTATTGATTGGTGAAATGATCCTTTGGCTGATTGTTGCAATCATCGCAATTGTTGTGATCGTCTACATCGTCAATTGGCTTTACCATCGTTCATCGAAGGAAGTCTCGTTTGTCAGAACGGGTTTTCTCGGTGAGAGAGTCGTTATTGACGGTGGTGCCTTTGTGCTTCCCTTTATTCATGATTTCACTCCGGTGAACATGAATGTCCTCCCGATGGCCATTATTCGTGAGAAGCAGGATGCGCTGATCACACGCGACCGCATGCGCATCGATATTGAAGCTGATTTTTATGTCCGCGTTCAACCAACCCGCGAAGCGGTATCCATTGCTGCAGCCACACTCGGACGGCGTACACTTGAACCTGAACGACTGCACACGCTTCTCTCGGGTAAATTTGTATCGGCTCTGCGTTCCGTTGCCTCCGAAATGACCATGGAGCAGATGCATGAACAACGTGGCGAATATGTTAGCCGTGTAAAGGCAGCCGCAGCTGAAGCCTTGGCTCAAAATGGTCTTGAACTTGAATCGGTAGCGATTACAGATCTCGATCAAACGGATCTTGAATATTTCAACCCATCAAACCGCTTTGATGCCGAGGGCTTAACGAAGCTGATGGAAGATATCGAAGACCGCCGGAAATTGCGCAATGATATCGAACAAGATGCCATGATCAAGATTCGTACCCGCAATCTTGAAGCCGAACGTCAAGCTTTAGATATTGAACGCGATAGCGAGGCGGCAAGGCTCGAGCAGCAACGTGATATAGAAGTTCGTCGTGCCACTCAACGGGCTGAAGTTGCGCGTGAACGCGCCAAACGGGACACAGAAGCTGAGCAAGCACAGATTTTGGCTCGTGAAGCGATCGAAAAATCACGGATCTTGAACGAACAGGCGATCAACGAAGCAAGAATTTTATCAGAACGCGAAGTTCGTCAGAAAGAAATTGAACGGACGCGTGTCGTCGAGGAAGTCGAAATAGCCGCCCGCGAAGAAATCGAGAAGGCGCGCATTGCAAATCAGCAATCAGTTGATTCTGCTCGGATTGCTTCCGAGAGGGACATTCGCCAGCAAGAAATCAATCGCACTCAATCCATCGAGGAAGCCGAAATCAAGGCGCGTGAAACCGTGGAGAAGGCTCGCATCCTTCAAGAGCGCTCGATCACCGAAGCCCGTATCGAGAATGAAGAAGAAACTCGGCGACGTGAAATTGAACGTGAAAGTGCGGTAGATGCCGCCGAAATTGCGGCCCGTGAAGCTACGGAGAAATTACGCATTGCCCAAATGACGGCGGTTAATGCAGAGCGGATCAGCTCCGACGAGCGGACACGCAATTTAGAGATCATCCGTACCCGAGCGATCGAGGAAGCCGAAATTACAGCCCAACAAGCGATTGAAGCTGCCAAGATTGCGCGTGAAATGGCCCTAGCGACCGAGCGCATTGCTGCCGAGCAGCAAACACGGACGTTGGAAATTACCCGCAATCGTACGATTGAAGAAGCCGGTATCAACGCGCGTGAAATCACGGAGACAACGCGTATCGCTCAAGAAGAGCGGATCCGGAGTTTGGAAATTGCACGCAACAAAGCGCTCGATGAAGCTGATATAGCAGCTCGGGAAGCCATTGAGGCAGCACGGATCGCCCAGGAAAAGAATATTTCGTTGAACCGCATTATTAGCCAGCAAGAAACGGAAGGCAAAGAGGTTGCCCGTAAGCGTGCCTTAGAAGAAGCAGAAATTGCTGCACTTCAGGCAACACGGACGGCCCGCATTGCTCAGGAAAAGAAAACGGCGGCTGAGTCGATTGCGGCTGAAGGTGAAACGCGCAAACTTGAAATTATCCGTAACGAGGCATTGGAGAAGGCTGAGATTGCGGCCCGCCAATTGGTTGATCTTGAGCGGATCGTTAACGACACGAAAACGCAAGCGGAGCGTATAGCGCGTGAAGAAGAAATCCGTGCGCTCGAAATCGCCCGCAATCATGCTGTTGAAGCGGCTGAGATTAAGTCGCGTGAAGCGATTGAAGCGGTACGAATTGCGCAGGAAAAGGCCAATGCCGCTGAGCGTATTGCAGCCGAACAGGCAACACGTAGCCTTGAAATAGCGCGCAATGAAACGTTGGATCGCGCCGAAATTGAGGCCAAACAGCATGTGGCAGCAGCTCGGATCGAAACAGAAGAGGAGATCCGCGAACGCGAGATTGCCCGTAACCAGGCGGTTGAAGCGGCAGAGATCAAGGCCCGCGAGGCCATTGAGGCAGCGCGTATTGCGCAAGAGAAGGCAGTTGCCGCCGAGCGGATTCTTGCTGATCAGCAGACCCGCAGCCTCGAGATCGCTCGAGGGGAAGCCCTTAATTCGGCTGAGCTCAAGAGCCGTGATACGATTGAGCGCCAGCGCATTGACGTTGAGCTTTCACTCGAGAAGGATCGGATCACGTCTGCCAAAACACGCGAAGTGTTGGGCATCGAGCAAAAGAAGGCCGTTGAAATGGCCGAGGAAGAACGCGTTATAGCGTTGGCTTCCAAACGCTCGCAACGCATTGATGCAGACAGACAGGTTCGTCAGGCCGAAATCGTTGCCAAGACGCAGGTCGAGACGACGGATGTCGAGCGTGAACAGGCCCTTGAAAAGGCTCGTCTTGAAAGGCGTCGTGCCATTGAGCAACTTGAGATTGCCCGCGTGCAGGCCTTGCAGGAAGCCGAGATCGCCGCGCGTGAAGATATTGAACGGGCACGTATAGCGTCTGATCGTGGTATCGATGAGGCACGCGTCTTGCGCGAACGTGATTTGCGGAAGCTTGAAGTTGAACGCGAGAAGATTGTTGAAACCGCGCTTATGGATAAAGCGATTGAGCTTTACCAAAAATCGCTCGAGCACTCGGCCGCACAGGCAGAAGCGGAGATCGCCAAAGCCCGCGCAACCGAGGCTCAAGAGCGCGTTGTTACAGTACGCGACAGCGAAATCGCGAAACGGCGTAAAACAGTCGAAGTTCTACTTGCAGAGAAGGCTGCCGAGGAGACACGCATTGCTGCAGAAGCCGAGCGTATTCGCGCTGCGGTAGAGGCAGAAGCACAGAAACTCTTCAACGAGGCAGAGAATGTCCTCACCGATGGTGCAAGACAATCGCTCTTCAAGCGGAAATTGTTGGAGCATATTGAGGGTATCGTTCGTGAGAGCGTGAAGCCAATGGAGAAGATCGAAGGTATCCGCATTCTTCATGTTGATGGCCTGAATGGAACAGGTGGCGGTGCAGGTGGCAGTGGTCGCAACGCGACTGATGAAGTAATCGACTCGGCCCTGCGCTATCGGGTTCAAGCCCCCCTGATTGATTCCGTCCTGTCCGAAATCGGCATTGAAGGTGGTAGCTTAACAAAAATGCAGGGTCTTATTCGCGAGGCACGTGACCTTCAGGGCATCCGTAAAGATGTAGCGCCTAAGGAGAGCTCCGCGCCTAAAGATACGCCTCCTGCTGCCACCGAAACGGGCGGCAATACCAAGCCGACCAAGAAGGGATAAAGCTCATGGCGCGCGTTTATACGTCCAGTGTCATCAATGCTCGTTCGGATCGGGTGTGGGCTCGCATTCGCGATTTCAACGGCTTGCCGAATTGGCATCCCGCTATTGCCGAAAGTCGCATTGAAGGTGGCGAGCCTGCCGACAAGATTGGCTGCGTGCGCGATTTCCGTCTTCGCAATGGGGACCGCATTCGAGAAAAGCTGCTTGGCCTTTCCGACTACGAAATGTTCTGCACCTATTCGATCCTTGAATCACCGATGGGTGTTGAAAACTATGTTGCTACTTTGAGGCTCACGCCGGTCACCGATGGTGAGAGGACATTCGCAGAATGGACCGCAGAATTTGACTGCGCGATCGATCGTGATGCCGACCTCATTGCAACGATCGGGGGCGGGGTATTCCAAGGTGGTTTCGACGCGCTCAAGCGGGCATTTGGAGGATAGTTATGCCGCGGATCGTAAAAAGTACGATCATTGATGCGCCAACCGGAGCGGTTTGGGCCGTACTGCGTGATTTTAATGGCCATGATCAGTGGCACCCCGCCGTCGCGTCAAGTGCTATTGAACGCAGTTTGCCGTCCGATAAAATTGGATGTGTCCGTCGTTTTAAATTGGCGGATGGATCAGAATTGCGGGAACAATTATTGGCGCTCTCCGATCTTGAACAAAGCTTCTGTTATTGCTTGCTCGATACGCCTATTCCTTTGTTCAACTATGTAGCTCACGTTCGCTTATTACCAGTGACCGATGGCGATCGCACATTCTGGCATTGGGAATGTCGTTTTACCACTCCGGTAGGCGAGGAAGAGCGCATCACCGCGATGGTGGCAGAAAATATTTATCAGGCAGGGTTCGACGCGGTGCGCGCCTATATTAGTAATCAATCGTGAGACCGGGAGACATCAAATGCCGCTAAGTGTAAAAACATTTGATACGATCCATGAAGCAGCAACTGCGCTATCGTCGGAACGGGGCGCACATTTTTGTGCCGGTGGAACTTTGGTGATGCGTGCCGTCAACGAAGGTGACACGAGTCTCTCAACGCTGGTGCGCGTGAAAGATCGCTCGATAACCCAAATACGCGCGAGCGGTGCAAGGTTTTTGATCGGCTCTGGTGTAACTTTAGTGCAGCTTCTTGGTGAAAAAGATCTAGCCTTTCTTCATCCCGTTGTTCGATCTATCGGTGGGCCTGCCGTTCGCAATATGGGAACCGTAGGGGGTAATCTTTTTGCTCATGCTCCCTTTGGCGACCTTGCCGTTGCCTTACTCGCCTTAGATGCTGTCGTTTCGGTTCAAGGTAGCTATGGCCTTCGCGAAATCCCAATGGAAGAATTTTTATCAGGACGTGATGCCAATCGCGGCTCCCTTGTGCTCAGCGTGTCGTTTGAGCGCCCATCAAGTCCAGACGCGTTCCGTTACCGCAAAGTCTCGCGTGTCAAACCTAAGGGCGCGTCGGTCTATTCAATTGCGGTTCATTTGCCAAATATGAGCGGCCGAATTTCGGGCGCCCGTATTGCCTACGGTGCTATGGCGCCAACGGCTATTCGAGCAAAAGCAGCCGAGCGGTTACTAGAGGGAAAGATACTTGATCAAGCAACAGCCACCGCGATTGCTGCGGTTGCTGCTGAAGGAACGTCACCTGCAACTGATTCGCTGGCAAGTGCTTGGTATCGCCGTGAAACAGTTGGTGTGCATTTGCGCCGCCTTCTTCTCGGTCAAAATGATTAAAGGGACAAAAGGCAGATGACAAAAGTAGCATTGCAATTTTTCCATAATGGCCGTGAGGTTGCGGTGTTTGCGGATGCAGGCGCCAATCTTCTAACCGTGTTGCGGGAAAATATTGGCGACGTATCGCCAAAATTTGGATGTGGTCAAGGTGGCTGCGGGGCATGTACCGTTATCGTCGATGGCGAAGCGCGGCTTTCCTGCCTGACCTTGGCCGAGACGATATCGGGTTCATCCGTAACAACCGTTGACGGCATGAAGGATGGACCGGCTTTGCATCCTCTCCAGCAGGCCTTTATGGATCATTTTGCCGCTCAATGTGGTTATTGTACGCCAGGCATGTTGATGGCGGCCAAAGCGCTCCTGGATCGCAATCCTGCGCCGACCCGCGACGAAATTATTGAGGGCATATCCGGCAATATTTGTCGCTGCACGGGTTATGAGCCGATCATCAATGCCATTCAATCCGTCGCTACCAGCGGCGCTATGCGGCGCTAAGGAGTCACGTTATGTTGGAACTTAGGAAAGACATTTTTGCAGATGAGCGCGACGACAACCTTAATGAGGTTGGCAAGCCTACCCAGCGTCAAGATATGCTGGGTCATGTCACCGCGACATCTCCCTATTTCAATGATCACAAGCTGCAGGGCATGTTGCATTTGAAAGTATTGCGGAGTGCGCATCATCATGCGCGTCTTCGTCGTATCGATGTGAGCGAAGCAGAACGGCAACCCGGTGTACGCCGGATCATCCGCGGTTCGGATGTGCCGCGGAACATTAATACATTGCTGAGCCTCATTAATTTCGGAAAAGATGACGAGCCGTCCTTAGCCGTTGATAAAGTACGTTATAAGGGTGAACCGATTGTAGCGGTCGTGGCTGATAGCGAGCGCGAAGCGTTCGAGGCTTTGGCGAAGATCAAAGTTGAATATGAACCATTGCCGACTGTCTTCGATGTCGAAGAAGCAATGAAAGCCGGAGCCCCCGTCGTTAACGAAACTTATCCAAAGAATACTTTCACATATCATGATATTTATGATCATCAGAAGTTGCGTTTTGGTGATGTTGAGCGGGCTTTCGATCAAGCCGATCATGTGCTTGACGAACGCTATCAGATGTCACCGATCGAGCACGCGCCGACCGAAACAAACGGGTCGATTGCTGCTCCAGAAACCAATGGTCGTTATGTCGTTTATACATCAACGCAGGCATTGTTCTTTTCGCTCGATACATCGGCAAAAATTCTTGATATCCCGTCCAACAAACTTCATTTTATTGGTGGAACGGTTGGCGGTGGCTTTGGAGGAAAAGTTGATACGCTGACAGAGCCCTTGGCGATTTTGGGATCGATGCTGACGGGTCGTCCTGTTCGTTACATGCTCGGTCGTGAGGAAGAGATGCAATATGGCTCACCACGTGGTGGTGAGCGTATCTATATCAAAGACGCCATGTCGCGTGATGGCCGGATAATGGCGCGCAAAATGCGCTGTATTTTCGATAGTGGCGCTTATACGAGACTTTCAAGCTATGCAGTTGTTAAATGCGCGGCCCATTTGCCAGGTCCCTACACGATTCCCAATGTCCATGCGGATGTTTACTGCGTTTATACGAACCGAGTTCCTGCCACGGCCATGAGAGGATTTGGCGTTACGGCTGTTGATTTTGCGATCGAGTGTCAGATGGATAAACTTGCCCATCTCATTAATATGGATCCAATGGAATTTCGCATTCTGAACGCTTATCGCGATGGTGATATGAAAGCCCATCGCCGCGAGGCAAAGAATACGGCGTTAATCGAATGCGTTCAAGTTGCGGCCGAAAAAGCAAAATGGACTCTTTCTGATACGGCAAAGCGTGCGTCATCGCGTAAAAATGGGGGCGGCAATCGCGCATCGATTCCTGACAGCATTCGGACACCTGAGCCGATTGCTGCTTCTTATGAACGACCGATACCTTCTGCTTCGTCATTCTCCCAGCCTATAGCGCCCAGCCCCGCTAGTATGCCGCAGCCCATGTCGTCGCCACCGCCAGCACCAGCACCGGCGTCGACATCACATGGCGCAACTCGATTTTCATCGGTCTTTGGAAGGAGACGCTAATCATGGCTAAACTTCGTGGCCGCGGTATAGCGGCAATCAATTATCCGATAGGTATGAATTTAGGAGGCGATCCAAGCCAGGCCCTGGTTCATTCAAATCCTACCGGAAAATTCACGGTCGCATTGTCTTCAATCGATCTTGGTCAAGGGATGAAATCGGTAACACGTCAAATTTGCGCTGAAACATTGGGCGTTCCAGTCGAAGATGTCTATGTCGATACCGCTGACTCGGATACCGGACCGCATTGCATGGGAAGCTTCGCGTCACGTGGCACCCACCGTGTAGGAAATGCCGTTATGGCTGCCGCTCAGGAAGCGCGTGCTGTGATGATGGAAGCCGCTGCAGAAGAGCTGGAAGTTAACGCCGGCGATCTTGTTACCGATGGCAAGGGTAACATACACGTCAAGGGCGCTCCTCATCGCAGCATTTCTACGAAGGATGTGGCAATTGCGGCGCAATTCAAACAAGGGCGCACAATATCTGGAAGAGGTATTTTTCTGGTGCCCTTGTCAGCGGTTAATCCCGAAACCGGTGAGATGTCGCCGGCAACTTGTTATGCGCATGCCTGCCTCGTTGCTGAAGTCGATGTCGATGACGAAACCGGCGAAGTCACTATGATTCGGATGGACAGCGCCTACGAACTTGGGCGCGCCTTAAATCCTAAACTCGTCGAACAGCAGCTGGTTGGCGGCGCTTGGATGGGCTTAAGCCATGCGCTCTTCGAGACACCAGAACCTTACTATCCAGAACCAATTCATGGGCCGCGTGATTTTGTGGAATATATCATGCCAGGCCCGGGAGATATCTGCCCGCATGATATTGCGGTGCTAGAGCGACCAGCGGCGGACGGGCCATTCGGAGCAAAAGGCCCCGGTGAGATGTGCGCTAATCCGGTGTTGCCGGCTGTTGCAAATGCGATTTTCAATGCGGTTGGCGTCCGGGTTGATGAGCTGCCGATTACGCCTGAAAAAGTTTTACGTGGCATTCGGGCACAGGGCGGTGCCAGACCTCAAACCCGTCGATAAGGCATAGCATGTCGGTGCGTTCAAACATTGTTGGAATTGATAGTCCAGAGGCGCTCGAACAAGCGCTTCGATCGGCCTATTATCTTGCTGACGATGCGATAGCGACCGCCTCCTATCTCGCTTTGGCATTGGGCAAGCCTCTTTTGCTAGAAGGCGCACCTGGTGTTGGTAAAACAGAAGCGGCCAAAGCTATAGCGGCTGTGCTTGGTCGCAAACTCATTCGATTGCAATGTTATGAGGGCATTGATGCGTCGGCCGCCCTTTATGAGTGGAACTATCCCCGCCAAATGCTGGCCATTCGCCAAGCAGGCGAAGAGAATATCGATATCTACGGTGAGTCATTCTTAATCGAGCGACCCATGCTCGCTGCTTTACGGGCGCCGGATGCAACTGTTTTGCTGATTGATGAAATAGATCGCTCCGATCAGGAGTTTGAAGCATTTCTATTGGAATTTCTTTCTGATTTTCAAATTTCGATTCCTGAGCGCGGTACATTACGGGCGGTTGAGAGACCGGTTGTCATCTTAACCTCCAATCGGACCCGCGATTTGCATGAAGCGCTTCGCCGCCGCTGTGTCTATCATTGGATTGGTTATCCCAATTCAGAGCGTGAAGCCCGGATCATTATGATGCGCGCATCGAGCGTAGCCGAAGCCACTGCTCGATCGGTTGTTGCGGCGGTAGGAAAATTGCGCAGGGAGCCTTTGAGTAAATCCCCCGGTATTGCCGAAGCAGTCGACTGGGCCGAGGCCGCAACGTTATTGCATAATGGTGGTGCGCGTTGGCCTGATGCGTTTAAACGGTCGATTGGCGTGGCCTTAAAAGACGAAGAGGATTTATCCTTCATCGCACCGCGACTGGACGCATTGATTGCGGAGGCGACCGCATGAGTATGCATGTAACTCTCCCACGTGCGGCCCAACCATTTGTGAGTTTTGCAACATTGCTGCGTCGCAATGGCTTTGCGATAGCGCCAGAACAAACAACCACATTTTTAACGGCAATCGATTTATTAGGGCCACGTAGTACGGAAGATATAAGGCGTGCCGGATTGGCGACCTTTGCTCCGCCGCCTGAGCGTTTCGCCGACTTTAATGCTCTGTTTCGGATTCACTTTCTGGGCGAAGACACTTTGTCCGTTTTGGGCGATGACGAGGAAGAAACGGTTCGCGTACAGGAAGAACAAAGCGGAGAAGACGAGCCACCACTTGCCGATGAAGTTAATGAAGCGGGACAGGCCGCAGCGCGTGCGGAGGCCTTGGTTCAAAGAGACTTCAGTATAGCTGATCGTGATGAGGCTTTACGCCGATTGACGCGAGAGGCGCCTATGGCCTTGCCGCGCCGTCGAAGCTATCGCCGTACGCGCGGTAAACGTGGTCGAATGGTTGATTTACGTCGTACGTTGAAAGAAGCGTCTCGTAATGATGGTGAAATTTTAAAACTCTCGCGATTGAAACGTCGCACGCGTCAACGGAAAGTTTTATTATTGATTGATGTCTCCGGATCGATGAAACAACGCACCGACGACAATCTCCGCCTCGCGCACACACTGGCTCAAGTCAGTCCACGGATGGAAGTGTTTACCTTTGGTACGCGATTGACTCGAGTTTCTCGTCCCTTGCAATTGAAGCGCCGAGAACAGGCCCTTGCAAATGCGTCGCGTCTCGTGAGTGATTGGGACGGCGGCACGCGGATTGGTGACGCGCTACAAGCTTTTTTGGCGGTTCCACGTTTTGCTGGGTATGTTCGAGGTGCGGTTGTTCTGATCATCTCTGACGGACTTGAACGTGGCGACCCGCTTTCGCTTGCTGATGCCGTAGCCCGAATCTCCCGCCGTGCTTGGCGGCTAAGTTGGATGACGCCTCTTGCCATCGGTAAGAATTTTAAACCTCAAACGGAAGCCTTGATGGCAATAGCAAGATTTGTTGATTATTTCGTAGATGGTCGTTCGACGCCTTCCATGGTTGAGCATCTTCTTTCATTTAGAAAGGAATTGGCGGCGTGATCCCGATTATTGACAGTCACCATCACATTTGGCGTCAGACGGATCTGCCTTGGCTTGTCGGTCCCATGCAACCGCGTATTTTTGGTCCATATGAGGCCATTCGCCGCGATTACTCGATCGATGAATACAAATC
>DAIOVR010000033.1:0-17011 GCA_036758905.1 Beijerinckiaceae bacterium
GCTGTATAGACCGTAGCCTCCCTCCGCTACCATCGAAATTCGAGATCGTAATTTCTAATAAAAATTTCTAAATCTCTCTCTTGAACAAAATATACGGAATTTCATGAACATACTAAGGCTGGTGAATAATCGTCTCTTGTCTCGTGAAACTCCGACGTCCGTTTTTATAAGCGAATAGCGGTTGGCCCAGCTCAGCAATGGTTGATGCTTTGTCTTCGCTATCGAGAACGACAAGGGTTGCGGGATTTCCGATAACAAGTCCGTAGTCATGCAACTTCATAAGATCCGCCGAACGGTTCGAGACTAAATCGAAACAGTCTTCAAGGCCCTTTTGATCGCCGATCTGGGCGATGTTGGCGTAGAGATTGGCCATACGGATCAGTGAACAATCGCCAAAGGGCGTAAACGGATTCAGCACATTATTGGTGGCGAGCGAACCATTGACGCCATGCCGTAGCATAGTGTGCAGCAGGGTGACGCCGCGGGGTACCAGATGGGTAGCATCGCGCGCCATGAGGAAAAGATCGGTTGAGGGGAGTACAGTGAGCGCTATGCCTGAATCGGCTAAGCGACGGGCTTCCGCTTCAAAGTCCGTGGGCCTTAGTGCAGAGAGTTGCGTGACATGGCCGATGGCGACGCGGCCTTGATAGCCATGATTGATCGTTTGCTGACAGACTTCAGCTAAGTCGCTTTTGGTCGGGTCGAGATTAAAATCGAGATGGAAGTCAATATCGATATCGAAGTGACGCGCGATCTCGAAGATGCGCGCGATCTGCTTTTTCGGGTCCGTATCGGTATAGGGGCAGCCGCCGATAATCTCTGCGCCCTTCTCACAGGCTTGCCATAATAGCTCGTCGGTACCCGGATTATTTAAGAGTCCTTCCTGCGGGAAGACGCAGATTTGCAGGTCAATCGCCCATGCATAATCGCGCTTTAATTGATTGATGGCGTTAAAGCCCTTCAATCCGATTGTCGGATCCAATTCGACATGCGTCCGCATCGCGGTTGTGCCTTGGATGATGGCCTTTTCAAGCGTTTTCTGTCCGCGCGAATAAATATCCTCTTCGGTGAAGTTCTGTTTGGCTTTAGCTGTTTCCGCGATGGCCTCCTGCAAGGTTCCTGTGACGCAATTGCAGCGTCCCGAAATACAGGATTTATCCAGATGCACATGGCTATCGACAAAGCCGCCCATCACTAGTTTGCCGTCGAGGTTTTCGGTTGGACAATCGCATTGGATATGGGGGGCAATATCGGCTATTAAGCCATCTTTGAAGCCAATATCGACAAGCTCATGAGATTTATGAGCGAGACGCGCGCCTTTAAAAACGAGATCAAGGCTCATCCGCGTGGCGCGAAAGAAGCAAAGGACCCGAGATAGGTTTTAGGCCGGGGCTGCGCGTAGGAACTGGCTTTGGATGTCATCAACCCAAGCGTGCCAAACCCCTCCGCAAGCTTCACTGCGGAGGCTACGCCATCAACAACGGGAATACCGTGTTTGAGCGTTAAACGGGCGGCAAGATCCGCCATTCCGGCGCAGCCGAGCACGATGGCTTCCGCGTGGTCCTCGGCTTTCGCACGTTCAATCTCGGCGCTGATTTGCGCAGATGCATTCGAGGCGGGGTTGTCGAGTTCGAGGACTGGAATTTCGGAGGCACGGACTTTGGCGCATTTCGCAGCGAGGCCGTATTTTATGAGATTGGTTTCAATCGCAGCAATGGAGCGCGAGAGCGTTGTTACCACCGAGAAGCGATGGCCCAGCATAGAAGCGAAATGAAAGGCTGCTTCACCAATGCCAATCACTGGTGCGTTGGCAAGGCTGCGCGCGGCTTCCAATCCCGTATCATCGAAACAGGCGATGATGTGGGCGGCCACGCCAAGCGCTTCGCCTTTGGCGATTTCTGCCAACAGGCCCGGAACGGAAAACACTTCGTCGTAATAGCCCTCGATGGAAACGGGGCCATCGGCAGGATTGACGGCGATGATCTCCGTTCCCTGTGCTGCAACGGCGCGGGCGGCATCGCCGATCTTCTCCGTCATTGATGCCGTTGTGTTGGGATTAACGACGAGGATACGCATTAGACGAGGCCCTTTCCGGCATCGGAACCGTGACGCCTTTGCCGCGCTTGCAAGAATTGAATGATGAAGAGCGCCAAAAAGATCACGAGAAATGAAACGGCACTCGTAATGGTGCCAAGCGCGTAAATGTCCGGCTTGGTTACCGTCGTAGTTAGGCCTTGGAGCTCGAGCGGCAACGTATTGACCGAGCCAATCGCTTGGCTGGACCGCGCCAACTCATCCCATGAGAGCGTGAAGCCGAAAAGCCCAATGCCGACCACTGACGGTAGGATGATGGGCAATACGACATGGCGGAAGGTTTGCCACGGTGTCGCACCCAAGTCGCGCGCGGCTTCTTCTAGGCGGCCATCAAAGCGGTTGAAGATGGCAAACATGATCAGAAGACCGAAAGGCAGCGTCCAGGTGAGATGCGCGCCTAGGCCCGATGTGAAAAGCCCCATGGCGGTTGTCCAACCCTCCGCGAACCAGCCTAAGCCTAATTCATTCGCGTGATTGATCATGACATCGTCGAACAAGCGGAATTCCAGCGCGATGCCGAGCGAGGTGATGATGGAAGGCATGATCAGAGACGCAATCGCCGTATAAAACAAAATCGCGGCACCTTTAAAGCCTTTACGGAAGGCCATGCCGGCTGCGACTGATAAAACGACGGTGATGAGCATTACGACAGCGCCCAAGGCGAGCGAGCGCTTAAATGCCGCGCCTATATTCACAACACCATTGCCTTCAAACACTTTGTAAAACCAGTGCAACGAGACGCCGTTCATCGGGAAGGTCAAGCCGCCTTCGGGCCCTTGGAAGGAAAGCACGAAAATCGCAAACATCGGGCCATAGAGAAACAGCACATAGGCGAAGAAGACGGCCGCTAAAATATAAAAGCTCTTGGAGCGCTTCTCACCCATCTCACAGCTCCTTGCGGATATCGACGAGGCGCGTGAGCGCGGAGATGATGACAATGGTGATGCCAAGCAAGATGACAGCATTGGCTGCTGCCGCGGGGAATTGCAGCGCATTCAAGCGCGTTTCGATGATCTTACCTGCCGAGGCGATTTGCTGCCCACCCATAACGCCAATAGTGACGAAATCACCCATGACAATGGTGATCACAAAAATCGAACCGATGACAATGCCGGGCTTGGCCAGTGGAATGATAATGTTAACAAGGGTCTGAAAGCCAGTAGCGCCCGCATCATAAGCCGCTTCGACCAATTTCGGATCGATACGGATCATCGAATTGAAAATAGGCACCACCATAAAGAAGGTGAAGAGATGAACGAAGGCGAGCACAACGGAGAACTCTGAGAAAAGTAACCATTCCATCGGCACTTTGATGAGCCCCATATCAATGAGGCCTTGATTAACTAGACCATTTCTACCGAGTAGCGGCACCCATGCAATCATGCGAATGACATTCGACGTCCAAAACGGAATGGTGCACAAAAGTGAAAGAACGATTTGCCATGTTTTAGAGCGAACATGGAACGCCAGAAAATAAGCAATCGTAAATCCGATGCTGAGCGTAATCGCCCAAGTCAAAAAACAAAGTTTTACTGTCTTGGCATAGGTTTTTAAAATCGTGCAGAGATCGGGAAGTTGTACGATGCAGCCTTCAAACGTGTCCGTATAGCCACGGAAGCTGAACGCGGGGAGCATTTCATATTCATTATAATCCCATGCGCTGACGATAACCACGAAAACAAGCGGCAATAAAAAGAACGCCACAAAGACCAGCATCATCGGTCCGGCTTGTAACCAAGCAATAAAAGATTTGCGTTCTTCGATCATGGAAAGAAACTCAATTAAATTCAGACAAAAGTAAACCTGCCGCGCCGGTTAAGCGCGGCAGGTTGTTGAGCATCAGATCAAGCGGCGATGAATTCGTTCCACTTGCGGACCATGTAGTCGTTCTCGTCCATAACGGCGTTCCAGCAGGCAACATTGCCCATGCGGTCGTCATAGGAGCCGCCGTCGCGCACTGCGCCAGCCTTTTCAAGCAAGGAGCCGTCCGGCGCCTTGATGTCGCTCTTTGCGGCCTTGCCTTCCATCCAGTAGCCCCATTCGTCCTCGGTCATATTGGCCTTGGCGGTGGAGAGAACGGCCGAGTAATAGCCCTGACGGTTGAGGTAACCACCGGCCCAGCCCGAGAGGAACCAGTTGACGAATTCATAGGCCCATTCAAGCTTCGGACCCGTGGTGGCCTTCGAGATGCAGAAGCCCGAAGCCCATGAACGATAGCCTTCCTTCAGCGGTTGGAACGTGCATGGAATACCCATGGAGCGAACCTTCGTAACCGCAGGCGACCACATCGACTGGATGACGGTTTCACCCGATGCCATGAGATTGACGCTTTCGTTGAAGTCTTTCCAGAACGCACGGAACTGACCGGCCTTTTTGGCTTCCGTCATGATCTTCATCGTGAGGTCAATTTCTTCCTTCGTCATGTTGCCCTTGTCGGCATATTTATGCTGACCGGTGGCTTCGATGACCATCGCGGCGTCCATGATGCCGATGGATGGAATGTTGAGGATCGAGGCCTTGCCCTTAAATTCTGGGTTCAGCAATTCAGCCCATGAAGTAATCGGACGCTTGATGAGGTCCGGACGGATGCCGAGCGTATCGGCATTATAAACGGTAGGGATCAAGGTGACGTAATCGGTTGCGGTCTTCGAGAAATTCTTCGAATTCGCGCCTTCGAGATAGAGCACTTTCCACGGTGCCGTACCCTGATCACCGATCTTCTTACCGTTCGGCAATTGGCCCTTGGTGAACACGGGCGTGATGTTGTCGAATTCTTTGATCTTCTTGGCTTCAAGGCCAAGGATGTTGCCCGATGGAACAAGCTTCTTGAGCGAGAAATATTCGGTATCAAGCACGTCAAACGAGTTTGGCTGCGTTACAACGCGCTTCGTTACGTCGTCGGTCGTTGCCGAAATATATTCGATCTTGATGCCCGTATCTTTGAAGCATTGTTGACCGATCAAATCGCCTTCATTCACGCCTGTGCCGAGATAACGGAGCACTTTCGGCTCGGAAGCCTTGATATAAGGAAAGCCTGTGATGGCGCCCGAACCTGCAGCAAGGCCCGCAATACCGGCAGCACCCTTAAGCAGTGAGCGGCGGCTCACTTTGGCGTCAAGTTTTACTGAGTCAGTCATCGTCTACTCCAGTTAATTGTCACGCCGCGCCAGCGGTCGAGACGGTTGCGAAAGGATGATTGCCCAATACATGGGCATTGGCAGAATTCCACGTCACGAGAACCCGGTCGCCGACCGCGTATCCCTTTTGATCGAAATCGGATTCAGAAAGTTCAGCGGCTAAATCCGTGCCGCCTTCGCCTGCAATGGCGACGCGGATAAATGTGCCCTGATATTCAATTTCTGTAATGGTGCCTGCGACAAACGAGCCCGTTACACCCGCGCTTGGTGCGTTCAAAATCAATCGATCGTTACGGATGGCAAGCGTTTCATCCCCAACGCGAATAACCGCATGGCCACCGATGAATTTTGCTACGAATTCAGTTTTCGGGTGATTGAAAATGTCGCGCGGATTGCCTTGTTGTTCAATCTTGCCTGCATTCATCAACACAACGATATCAGCAAGCGCCATCGCCTCATCTTGGCCGTGGGTGACGTGAATAAAGGTAATTCCGAGTTCGCGTTGCAAACGCTTTAATTCTGCGCGCATCCGCAAGCGAAGGAAGGGATCAAGCGCCGAAAGTGGCTCGTCCAGCAGTAAAATCTGCGGCTTTGTGATGAGGGCGCGTGCGAGCGCCACACGTTGCTGTTGTCCGCCTGATAATTGCGCGGGCAGGCGTTGCTCATAAGCCTGCATATCAACAAGCGACAAGAGCTTGCGGGCTTCCGCATGACGCTCTGCTTTTTCAACGCCTCGCATTTTCAGAGCGAATGCGACGTTATCCAGCACGCTTAGATGCGGAAATAAGGCGTAGGACTGAAACATCATCGCCGTATTGCGGCCTGCAGGGGGAAGATCGGTTACATTAGCGGCACCGACGAGAATATCACCCGAAGTGACGGCTTCATGGCCGGCGATCATGCGCAGCGTCGATGTCTTGCCGCAACCCGATGGTCCAAGGAGGCAGCAATAGGAGCCTGCAGGAATTTTGAGATCAATACCGTCGACCGCGATCGTGGAACCAAACTGCTTGGTTACATTAACAAGTTCAAGGGTTGCCTTGGAAATCATAGTTAAATGGCCTGTTCAAAGTCGTGAATAGGGGAATGCAACGGCTGTGCCATTGCAATTTACTTAATCATTTCAGGGGGTATGCACGCTCAGTACGCAACATCGCCGATAAGCGGCGATTAAAAAAAAGCAATATGCATAATTTTTATGCAAAATTACTTAGGCGTCAATCCCGTGGCGGGTAAGGAGGCGCTCAGCGCTGTCGTTCCACACATCCATTTTCACAATTAGTCCGTCCCGGACAACAAAACGGTCGACATAGCGATTACCGTCAAAAGGCGTGCCGTCCGGCCAGGCACCGTAAAGCGTTCCAATATTATATACGATGCATTCGCCATCCCCTTGGGAGGCATCGGAGCGCTCACGCTTTTTCTTTACCCATTGATAGCGCCCGGCATTAAACGCGGCCGCATCACGCGGATGCGCAAAGCGTCGTCCGCCTGTGAAGGTAAAAACGAGATCGGGCGAAATATACCGTGCTGCCGTCTCCGGATCCGGAATCATAGATGCGTCGAGATAGGCTTCAACGATACGAATCGCTTCAGAAATTGGTGATAATTTTTGAGGATTTAAATCATTCACGATCAACGCTCCCAAGCGGGCTTGCTGTTTGGCACGGCATAGGGCGATAATCCGCGCTTGAGGAATTTTCCATCGGCCTTTTCGCCTGTAATTCGTCCATCCTCTGCAACGACCTTACCGCGTAGCATCGTTAAAGAAGGCCAGCCTGTTACCTTAATGCCTTCATAGGGCGTATAATCGGCGCCGTGATGCATCAATTCTTGGCGTATGGTTTCCTTGCGATTGGGATCCCACAGAACAATATCCGCGTCAAAGCCTGGGGCGATGGAACCCTTGTGGGGATATAGCCCGTAAAGCTTGGCGTGATTGGTGGATGTTAAGGCGACAAATTCATTGATCGAAATGCGGCCTTCTACAACACCTTTGGAATAGAGGATTTGAAGCCGTGTCTCGACCCCCGGAATGCCGTTCGGTACCCAACGAAACGAAGTGCGCGCCTTAGGGTTCTTTTTTCCCTGCGGCCCTTCGAAATAAAACGGGCAATGGTCGGATGAGAAGGTTTGGAACACGCCCGAGCGGATGCCTTCCCAAATCGCCTCCCAATTGGCTTCATCCCGTGGCGGAGGCGAGCAGACATATTTGCCGCCCGTCTCATCCATATTAAGCCCTTTGAGATCATTGGCGGTGAGTGCGATATATTGCGGGCAGGTCTCGCCATAAATTTTAAGACCGCGCTGTTGTGCCCAGCGGATTTGCTCCATCGGCTCGCGGCCGGAAACGTGAACCACCATAATGGGTACGTCGGTTAATTCGGCATGGCTGATTGCGCGATGGGTCGCTTCACGCTCAACGGATGGTGGACGTGAAGTGGCGTGATAATAAGGTGCGGTTTTGCCCGCCTGCTCGAGCTTTTGCGTCATAAATTTGATCGCGTCATAGCCTTCGCAATGCACCATTACGAGCGCGCCGCAGCCGCGGGCGCAATCAAACACTTCCAAAAGTTCACGGTCGTTTAAGACGAGATCATCATAGGTCATGAAGACCTTGAACGAAGTATAGCCATCATCAACAAGAGCCGGCAGCTCTTGTCCTAAAACGCTAGGGCTTGGATCGCTGATTATGAGGTGAAAGCCATAGTCACAATAAGATTGGCCATCAGCCTCCTTGTGATAATCCACAACACTTTGCCGCAATGAAGCACCGCGTGGCTGTAGCGCAAAGGGCAGCACTGTTGTGTTGCCGCCAGCAATAGCGGACCGTGTACCACTTTCAAACCCGTCGGCCATCGCTGGCCCACCAAAGGCAGGTTGGGCCAAATGGACATGGCTGTCGATGCCGCCCGGCATGACATAGAGGCCCGAAGCATCGATGGTCTTTGCACCATCGGTTAGGCGTTCGGCGATACTGACAATTTTACCGTCCCTGATGCCGACATCGGCCCGCACGGTATCTGCAGCCGTCACTACTGTTCCACCACGGATTACACAATCGAATTCGGTCATGGATGAGTTGCCTTTTTAAAATTTAGTCTAAAACTATGGCATTAACGAGGATCTAGCTGAGGGTAAGGTCGTGCCTATGTCAAATTTATCTACGATGAGGGCGGCATTTGGACATTGCAAATCATTCGGTAAAAAGACCTCCGCTTAGGGCGGTCCACTTTTAGGGAGGAAACGCCTAGGGAGGGCAATAACATGCCTCGTGGGCGCGATCCATAACCTTAGTTTATACAAGTGCTCAGCAAGAGACCCAATGGCATAGCCGCAGTTAGCGTGTCGAAATATTATGCGGTAAGGCTTAAATTAGCGTCGAAAGTCGAAAAATTGGGCAATTATCCAAGCTTATCTGTGGCGATTGCCATTATGACCGTCCTGTTGATGAAGCAATATAATCCGGAACTCTAACCCAAAATGGACTGTCTAGACCGCAGCCTACTTCCGTTACTAAAAAACCTATAACATTATTAGTCTGCCGTCTTTCTAGCGCGGTTGAGCGTGTGGGGTAGTTAAGGCGCTTGCTTGAAGGAATTTTCTAATTGCGATGACATCGGGTGGGTCGGAAGCTCTTTATCAAACCGCTGGCTTCTAAAAATACACCATTGAACATTTGCTCGCTCCATTAGAAGGAGCGGCCGCATTATGCGGCATATAATGGACGAGCCAATTCGTTCTCCATGACGTGCGGTACCAGACAGTCGACATGCTGAAAAAAGCGTGTGAGAAATACGTGCAAACGGTGTAGTTACTTATCAAATGACCAATCATATTGATGCGATGGGCGTTGCGTTGGCCAGAATGGCCTCTTACTGAGTGGGACGGCTTTCTGAATGCGGTGCATTCTGACCGAAAAATCAGCTCAAATAGATAGAATTTAGCGGATAATTCGGTTGACGATTTAGGATTTTGAAGCTTCTAGGACTTTATCGATGTATTGTGCCACTTGGCGCGCTGACCTTATGGAGATTAAAGATGGTAAAACTTTCGGCTGCGGGTGAGTTTCAATTAGCGGATCGCCAAGTTGACCGAATGGGCTACGGCGCGATGCAGCTTGCAGGGCCGGGCGTTTTTGGACCTCCAAAGGATCGCCAAGCGGCTATCGCCGTTCTCCGCCATGCCGTTGCAAGCGGCGTTAATCATATCGATACGAGCGATTTTTACGGTCCGCACGTGACGAACCAAATCATTCGTGAGGCACTCCATCCCTATTCTGACGATTTGGTTATCGTGACAAAGGTCAGTGCACGTCGTGGTGCGGACGGTTCATGGATACCGGCGATGTCGCCAAAAGAATTGACAGATGCCATTTACGATAATCTGCGCAATCTTGGCCTCGATGTCTTGGATGTAGTAAACCTTAGAAGCATGTTTCATAATCACATGCCGGTCGAGGGGTCGCTTGAAGAACCCTTGACGGTCCTCGCTGACTTACAACGAAAGGGGCTCATAAAGCATATTGGCTTGAGCAATGTGACGGCGCAGCAGGTTTCTGATGGCCGGAAGATCAGCGATATTGTTTGTGTACAAAATCATTATAACCTTGTACATCGGCACGACGATACATTGATTGATGCATTGGCAGCTGATGGCATCGGGTATGTTCCGTTTTTCCCATTAGGCGGGTTTAAGCCCATTCAATCCGACATAATCTCTGAAGTAGCCAAAGATCTTGGTGCAACCCCGATGCAGGTTGCGCTTGCGTGGCTTTTGCAAAGGTCTCCCAATATCCTATTGATCCCTGGCACATCATCGCTCGAACACTTGCAAGAAAATCTGAGCGCAGCTGAATTAAAATTGCCTGATGAGTCGCTAACCCGGCTTAATATGATTGAGAGTCAGTCTGCTCATTGATTAATATAACTATTCATAGTTTCCGACATTGTTGGGATTTCTGTCGACCTATTCAGAGTGAAGTTGGCGTCGGCTTACATTTCTAACATGCGCTTAAACCCAAATATCCTTATCTGGTGCATTGTGGATCATAATCCGAATGATTAATAAATGACTAGAACTAGATAGGGAAACCAGCGCTACACACTTCCATACTAATTCTGAATCTCGTTAACTATTTTTTGGAAGCTTTGCCAGAAAATTTGCGAATTCCGCATCGGCGATTGGCACTAAATGCTTCTCCTCGGGATAGGCGCCGGAAGATACATCGGCAGCGAATTCTTTAAAGGCTGCAATGCGCTCTTGTTGGAGCCTATCATATTCAGCTCGAAAATTGCGGTAGGTTTTTGCATGGCGCGGCTTATGGCCACGCGTATATCCTAAAACATCTTCTGCAAATAAATATTGCGCGTCTCCACCTGGACCGGCACCCATGGACAGCATGAGCAGGGACGTCCGCTTCGAGATTTCAGCAGCCACGCGGTCTGGTACAACTTCCAATTCTGCACCAATGGCTCCGGCTTCTTCTAGCTGTTTGACATGTTCGTAAATCGCCATAGCACTTGCGGCAGACTTGCCTACTGCTTTGAAGCCGCCGGTCCAGGTTGCCTTAGACGGGATAAGACCAACATGACTGATGACGGGTATGCCTTCGGCGGATAGGCGCTTAATTGTATCAAGACTTGCCGCACAATAAACGGCATCTCCGCCTATTTTCATCGCGCGGTGGGCAGCACGTAAATAGTCCTCATAGGTACATAATTCGCCATAGAGAAGGCCCACCTGAACAAAGCACTGGCCGGCCGCTTCACGCATTTCCGGTGTCCAAATAGGATCAATAATCGAAAGAATATCGATACCCGCAATCGCTGCAGCCGCAGCTTCATCCGGCGTATCCACAAATAACATGGTCAATTGCCTTTTGCCCTTTAAGGCTCGTAGATCGGCGACCGTTAAGCGATTATGGATCATGTTATCCTCTTAAGCTGTATTGAATAGCTACCGACACCAAATTCTGAATTTAGACGTTGTAATGGTAATCACGATCTAAGTAGCAAGAATTACAATGGTGCTGTTTCGACGAATTCTGCTCCCGTCTTAGCGCCGGTGATATAAGAAACAACATCTTCACCACTTGTTTCTTCTTTCCGAAGATTCGCGACAATACGGCCACGGCGAAAGACGATGATACGATCTACAAGATCGAAGACTTGCCGCATATTATGGGAGATCAAAATCAGCGGCTCACCATTTGCCTTGAGGGTACGGATAATATTTTCGACCTGTAATGTCTCTTGAACGCCAAGCGCTGCGGTTGGCTCATCCATAATAATTAGCTTCGAGGCAAAGGTTGCTGTTCGTGCAATGGCAACGCATTGCCGCTGCCCACCCGACATATTCCGGATCATATTGCTGATATCAGGGATTTTAACAGCGGTTCGTTTGAGCGCAGCCTCGGTTGCCGCTTTCATGCCTTTGAAGTCGAGGATCGAAAATGGACCAAGATTGAATAGAATTTTTTCACGCCCCAAAAATAAATTAGAAGGAACGTCTAGATCATCGGCGAGGGCGAGGTTTTGAAAGACGGTTTCAATGCCAGCCTCACGAGCATCGATTGGACTACGAAAAATTTTCTCAACCCCATGGAAGATGATTTTCCCGCGGGTTGGTTGTTCGACGCCTGTCAGTTGGCGCACGAAAGTTGATTTTCCTGCGCCATTATCGCCCATAATGGCCACATGCTCACCCTGACGAAGTTCGAAATCGACATTTTCAAGCGCGTGCACGCCGCCATAATATTTGGTGAGACCTTCAATTTTGAGAATCGTATCGCTCATCACTCAACCCCTTAGGCTACGGCTGCGTTGACGCCATTGATCGAGAACGACCGCGCCCACAATAATCACACCCTTCACCATTTCTTGGTAATAGGCATCAAGGCGCATGAAGGTGAAGCCAGAGATGATCACGCCAAAAATCAGCGCGCCGAGGACGGTGCCGACGATAGAGCCTCGCCCCCCTGATAAAGATACGCCTCCAATAACCGCCATCGCAATCGCGTCTAATTCATACATCACGCCCATGCCTGATTGTGCCGTAAGATTTTTTGAAGAAACAACGACAGCAGCAAGAGCCGCCAGACAAGCAGCGATCGTGTAAACAAGGATACGATGATTTTCGACCTTAATGCCTGAAACCCTTGCTGCCTCTTCATTTGAACCAATAGCATAAGAATGCTTGCCATATTTTGTGTAGGTCATGATGAGATGGAAGAGCAGGGCGATGGAGATGAAAATAATAACGGGCATCATTCCAGACCCGATAGCGGTATAGGCCTCTGTCGGGAAGGAAATTGGCTTGCCCTTGGTAATCCATTTAGAAACGCCGCGCGCTGTAACCATCATGCCAAGGGTCGCAATAAAGGGTGGAATTCTTGTATAGGCGACAAGCGAACCATTGATAACGCCGGCTACGATGCCGCATCCTAACGCGATCATCAGGGGTATAATGACGGGAAGATCAAGCCACTCGGCACCTTTAAAAACAGCCGTTGGATTAGGGTTTCCATTGACCAAAGAGACTTGTGCAAACGACATGGCGATCATGGCTGTGGCACCAACGACCGAGCCGGATGATAAATCAATGCCACCCGATATAATCACTTGCGTTACACCGACGGCGATGATGCCAACAATGGAGACTTGTAAAATAATAATTTGAAGGCGCTGTTCGTTAAATAGGCCAGTCACATCTGTCCTGGTATTGAACAGAAAGCTGTCGCCCATAAACACTCGGCCTAAAATTTCAAATGTTGCAATGATGACGATAAGCGCAATCAGAACGTTGAGTTCAGGAAACCGGGCTTTTAGCGAGCGATCGGGCCCGCCAGAAATTGATTTAGCTCGTTGATCGGACACGTTCCAATACCTCCCGTTTTTGATCACACCTGCGGCCTTACAAAAATGACCGTCTCGGGATCTAACCCCTTTGAAAGGGATGGGCACGCCCTCGTGCCATGATCAAGATAGTCCAATAATCTAAAAATTGGGAGCGCCCCGTAAAGCGCTCCCAACTTATTGTGTTATGGATATCGACTTAGTTCTTTTTGATGAAGTCGTTCATGTTAGCAGGTGTTACAAGCTTGAAGGGGACATAGACTTTGCGGTCCACTTTCTCGCCCTTTGCAAGCTTGAGAGCCGCGTCCAATGCGCCGGCGCCCTGACCAGCAGCATCCTGGAACACGGTCACTGAAAGATCGCCACCCTTCATGGAAGCGAGCGCGTCTTGGGTCGCATCAACGCCGCCGACGATCACCGACTTGAGATCAACCTTCGCCGCCTTGAGGGCCTGAATGGCACCGATGGCGCTTTCATCATTATTGGCAATCACGCCATCGAATTTTTTGCCGGTTGAAAGCCAGTTGGTCATGAGGTTCTGAGCTTCGTCGCGGTTCCAGTTCGAGGTCTGCTTGTCAATGATCTTGATGAAGTTGCAATCAGGCGTTGCGATAACTTCTTCGATGTCCTTCGTGCGTTGAACCGCAGCTTGGTTCGAAAGTTCGCCCATGATCACGTAAACATTGGCTTCTTTTTTGCCTGCTGCCTTGAAGATACGGCAAACTTCTTTGGTTTCAAGCGTTCCGGAGTCGGCTTCGTTCGATGCTACAAAAGCTTGGTTTGCAGGAAGTGTATCGACATTGATCGGCTGGCGATTAACGTAAACAAGTGGCTTCTTGCCAGCTGCAGCAGCATCCGTCATCGCTTGCGTTGCCGATGTATCGACTGGATTAACGATAATGGCGTCAACGCCGGAAGCGATAAAATTCTTAATTTGATCGAGCTGCTTAGCAACATCGTTTCCTGCATCTTCAACTTGCAGCTCAACGCCGTTCATACCTTTTGCCTGCGCAATCATGCCATTGCGAAGAACGGTCAAAAAGTTATCGTCAAACTTCGCCATTGAGACGCCAATTTTCGCGGCCATAGCCGAAGAAGACATGATTGCAGTCATTGCGACTGCAGCAACCATAACGTATTTCTTCATTGTTTCCTCCACTTTGCAGGTGCCCAGTTTCACCTTTGCTTTGACTGGGATATCCCCTTTCGGGGTTATTCATTCAGCCGGCAGATGTCGGTTGATGAAATGGATGCTCGCCTCAATGCTTGAACGCAAATTGGGATCGTTCTGAACAGTTGTTGCGAAAGGTTCAAATGAAAGCGGCCCTTCATAGCCGCTTGTTAAGAGTGTTGAGATTTGCCCTAGGTTGCCCAGCCGGTCGGCTTCATCCACCAAAACACGATGCGCGTCTAGCATGGAACTTGTTCCAATATTGGCGTCTGTTACGCCTGAAATATGGACGATCCCTGTTTGCTGTGGAAAGAGATCGGGCTCACTTGCTAGAAAATGATGGAATGTATCGTGCACAATTTTAAAACAATCTGCATGATGTACCGCATTGATGGCTTCAACTGCTTCTTTTTTTGACCGCAGTGAGCAAATTTCAAAGCCAAGCGGTTCGACAAGGCCAATGAGGCCGTGCTTCTTTAAGATCGGCGCAAGTTCTTTGAGTGCATTCCGTAAATTGCCCTGGCGTTCGCCATTGGCTCGTCCCGTTCCATCATTAACGGGTACAAGAACCAGCATCCGTGCGCCGCATTTTTCAGCGTAGTCGGCTAAAGCATTAGCCTCCTGAGCGCGCATGTCGTTCCAGTCATTAAATCGCTGTAAGGCGTTAATGGATAAAATCGTGACGCCTGCCTTCTCAGCTAGTCCTTTAACCGTTTCAGGTGGTGTCCCATCGAGCGTCGGTCGATGCTCAATGTCATTTCTGATTTCCACATCTTGGATACCAAGTGATTTGGCTAAGGCAAAAAACCTCTCAAGATCGAGCCCAGGCGCGATAATATGGTTCAGTGCAAATGACGCCATGGGTGTACCCATCGACCGTATCCCTCCCGTTCGCTTTTACTCGGCAAGGCTCTCAGCCTCGCTCCAGCTTGAGTAAATGTTGAGCGAAAAGGTCGCATGGGGCAATTCGAATTATAGCAAATTTCATTTCATTTTTGATAGAAAAGTAACATTAAATGAAATAAATCTATCATTTAGAGGGGATTGGAGCCGATGCACAGTGGGCGCTAAATATTTTCGGAAATAAAGAAATCTATCGGTAAAAAGCTCTGTCCCGGCACAGTATCGGCTTCTTCGCTTAAGGATTTGATCATTAATCCCATCAATTCTTCTGACAGTTGGTCCAGTGGCGTGCCGATAACGGCGGTTACAATATTGTCAGCAAGGGCGCTGCGCGAATCGGGCGTTAACTCGTTGCAGACAACGGCGACTTTGTTAGCCTTATTTTCATCGCGCAGGGCATTGATGGTTCCTTCCATGCCGCCACCGGCAATATATATGCCTGAAAGGTCAGGATAGCGCTGCAAAAGATCCAGTGTTGCTTCATAGGCAATGCTGCGCGCCTCAAGATTGACCAATGTTTCAAGAATGGTGAATTCTGGCGCATATTCACGGAAATAGCTTCTAAATCCCGTTTCCCGAAGCTCATGGCCCTGAAAGCGGTGGCTGCCTACGCTAACCGCAACGCGTCCAGGTATTTTAGCCGTTCGGGCCACCACCCAGGCTGCCATTCGGCCGGCGCGACGGTTGTTTAGGCCGATATAGCCATGGCGAATGCCAGGCGCGATGTCGGATAGCAGGGCAAAAACTGGAATTCCACGTGCTTTGAGCTCGGCAACAGCCTCAGAAATGATCGGGTGATCAATGGTGACAATCGCAATTGCTTGGACTTTTTTGGCCATGGCCATGAGATGCGCGACCACTTCGGCCGGTCGTTGGGAGGGTAAATATTCCACCAAAGCATTGATATGCGCAGTCGACATTTGGGAAGCGCCAACTTCCAACGCTCTACCAAAGGATTGGTAAAAGGCTTGATTGGGCCTTTGTAATAAAAAGCCGAAGCGATAGGCCGGAAGGGCCTTTACCAAACGTTGTTGGATAAGCCCAGTTGCGTGAAAACCAAGGGCCGCGGCGGCGTCATAAACCGCGCGAGCCGTTTCTTCTCGCACCTTGTGGCGTCCATTGAGCACGCGATCAACGGTTGCCACACTTACATCGGCCTTTTCGGCAATATCTTTGATCGTCGCGCGGCGTGCCAAGGGTTTTCTCCATCATAGCTTGACATCATTTAAGCAATTTTTTGATAGAAAATGCAAGATTACATCATCGCCATATTGAGCCAATTGGAATCAGTCGGTACCATCACCCCAAATGAGAACCAACCAGGGTTCGAAACGGTCAAAAAAGGCGAGATTTGTTATGGACTCAAAGGTTTCCGACCCGTCTATCCATTTTCCCCGCGACTACAGCCTCACCGGTCCGCTGAACAAGCAAGCGGTTGAAATAGGCTTGGCCAATGCGGAATGGTATAAAACGGAGATTCCGCGCGCCCGCATGAAAGAATTGATGAAGCGGTCGGATGGGCCTGCCACGCGCGATACGCTGCTGTGGCTTGGCCTGATGCTCTTAACGGCCGGCTTCGGGGTCTATCTTTGGCCAAGCTGGTGGTGCGCTCCCTTCTTTTTCATTTATGGAATTCTCTATGGCTCGGCGAGTGATAGCCGCTGGCACGAATGTGGCCACGGAACCGCGTTCAAGACGCAGTGGAAGAATGATGTCGTCTATCAAATCGCCTGCTTTATGATTGCGCGTAACCCTGTTGCGTGGCGCTGGAGCCATTCGCGCCATCATACGGACACGATCATTGTTGGTCGTGATCCTGAAATTGCAGCCATGCGGCCGCCAGATCTTAT
>DAIOVR010000033.1:17111-19337 GCA_036758905.1 Beijerinckiaceae bacterium
TGCCAAGGCTTTATGGCGCGTGGCATCATATTTTATGCGGACTTACCCAACATGTCGGCTTGGCCGAAGATGTTCTTGATCATCGCCAAAATTGCCGAACAGTCTATATGAATCCGTTTAGCCGATTTATCTATTGGAACATGAATTATCATGTTGAGCATCATATGTTTCCAATGGTCCCCTATCATGCGCTGCCCGAACTCCACAAGGATATGATGGGTGATTGCCCTAAACCATATTCCGGATTTTTCGATACCTATCGGGAAATTTTACCAACCATTATTAGGCAGCTGCGTGACCCTAACTATTTTATACAGCGGCATTTGCCAACAACCGCTAAACCCTTCAAGCCGGCTCCAACGCCGATCGTGTAGTCATTTGAATTAATATAAGAATGAGGATGCCAAACTATGGCTGAATGGATTAAAGCCTGTGCAACCGATGATATCGACGATGAGGATGTGATCCGATTCGATCATGCTGGCCAAACCTATGCACTCTATCGCAAGGATGACGAGTATTTTGCCACCGCTGGTCTATGCACCCATGAGAAGGTTCATCTCGCTGATGGCTTGGTTATGGATTATGTCATTGAGTGCCCCAAGCATAATGGACGCTTTGATTACCGCACAGGGGCTGCGAAAGGCGCGCCAGTATGTATCAACCTTCAAACATACAAAGTGAAGGTTGAGGGCGACGATGTCCTTATTGAAATCGAATAGGCTATGAAGCGCCAAAACCCATCTTTTTGCCCGAGAGCTTAGTATCTGTTGACTATTCGAATGCGCGCTAACCAGAGTGATCGTGCCAGCTAGGCGTTACGCCTATCTTGTTTACTGGGCGTGCACATATAAGGTAGCCTACTATGCGGATCGTTATAATTGGGGCAGGGGAGTGTGGCGTACGGGCATCGCTTGCTTTGCGTGAACAAGGCTTCGATGGAACGATTGATCTGATCAATGGTGAACAATACGAGCCTTATGAGCGTCCGCCATTATCCAAGCCGAGTGACGAAGGTCTTGCTTTAAAGCCGATTACGGGCTCGGGTGATCTGGCAGCCAAAGGCATCGTGCATCATTTAGGCTTAACCGCTACCTCGATTGATCGAAGCGCCCGAATTGTCAACGTATCGAGCGGTTCGTCCATGTCATATGATCGGCTATTAATCGCCACGGGCGCAAGGCCGCGACCGTTGCTGCTGAACGGTGTCGCCGTCTCTGGACTTTCTTACCTTCGAGATTTCAATGATGCCAAAGCCATCTATAGCAATCTCACAACCGGCCGCCATATCGCGATCATTGGCGGGGGATTTATTGGGTTGGAATTGGCCGTCCAAGCGCGGTTAAAAGGCGCAAGCGTCACTGTTCTTGAGGCAGGGCCTCGCTTACTCGGCCGCGCGGTTCCAGCTGAAATAGCCTCGGTGATTGAACAGCGTCATCGCCGTGAAGGTGTCGATATTTTCTGTGGCGCCAAGATTACGCATATTGATGCTGCAGGGGTTATTAGTTTGGAAGGCGGGCGCGTTCTTTCAACTGATTTCATTGTAGCAGGCGTCGGGTCCTTGCCCAATACCGAGCTCGCCTCATCCGCCGGGCTACACGTTGAAAATGGCATTGTCGTTGACGGTCGCTTTGCAACCTCCGATCCGTTTATTTTTGCGGCGGGTGATTGCTGCTCATTCCCGCATCCACTTTATGGCGATGCGCATATTAGGATTGAGAGCTGGCGGGCAGCGCTAGAGCAAGGTGAGCATGCGGCGCGCGCCATGTTAGGAGCGGACGATGTTTATCGCTCCGTGCCGTGGTTCTGGTCCGATCAGTATGACCTCGGTTTGCAAATAGCTGGCTTAGCTGGTGCGGCGTCAAATATTGTTCGTCGTGATGTTAGCGAAGATACGTTTATCTTGTTTCATCTGGCTCAGGATGCCCGCCTGCTAGCGGCGAGTGGCATCGGCGTCGGAAATAGCATCGCGCGAGATATTAGACTTGCAGAAATGCTGATCGTTAAAGGGGCGTGTCCTGATCAGTCGGCTTTGGCCAATCCGTCGATCAGCCTAAAATCGATAATGTCTTCCACGTCGACGTAAGCGTATTTTTATCGCGAAGAGGATACTCGGGCGTCGGCTCGGTGAACGCCGTATTTATGATAATCGATGTTCTGCCAGATAATAAGTTATAGTAAAAATTTAGATTATTGCAGTTATTACCGTCTGTCAGGCAGGCGGAC
>DAIOVR010000034.1:0-2713 GCA_036758905.1 Beijerinckiaceae bacterium
AGCTTCTACGATCTGAAAAAAGTAAAAGCGGGGGGAATATCGAATGTCCAAGAACGGTGGCGTTGCTATCCTTGGAATTTTTGTGGCTGATTTGGCTTTTCGATCCGGTAGGATGCCTGCGGTAGGTGAAACCATTATGGGTTCCGGCTTTGCCATGGGCCCCGGCGGCAAGGGATCCAATCAGGCGGTGGCGGCCGCAAGGGCTGGAGCCGCGGTGACCTTTATCTCGCGATTGGGCCAAGATTCCTTTGGTGATATCGCGATGGCGACTTGGCAGAAGGAAGGCATTACCACCCGCGTTGCGCGGTCTGGCGATGCGCCTACCGGAGCGGCGTTTATTTACGTCAACGACGTCAATGGCGAGAATGCGATTATCGTTGTGCCGGGCGCTGCGGGCTTGATCTCAGTAGCCGATGTCGAGGCGGCTTCTGAGTCGATCAGCACAGCGCGCGTCTTTGTTACGCAATTGGAGCAGCCTGCGGATGCCGCTTTGCGCGCGTTGCAGATTGCCAAAGCAGCGGGTGTAACGACGATTTTCAATCCAGCACCTGCGGCTCCTTTTGATGCGGCGATCTATCCCTTGGTGGATTACATCACGCCGAATGAAAGCGAGGCTTCATCTATGGTCGGTTTTCCTGTCGTGACCGTCGATGATGCGCGTAAAGCGGGCGATGCGCTTTTGGCTAAAGGCGTTGGTACGGCATTGATTACGCTGGGCGAAAAAGGCGCTTTGTTTCATGATAAAGCGCAATCCGTGCTGGTGCCTGCCTTTGACGCAGGCACGGTCCTTGAAACGGCGGGGGCGGGGGATGCCTTTAATGGCGGCTTTGCTGCGGCGCTTGCCAAAGGCATGGAGCCCTTGGCCGCGGCGCGATTTGGCTGTGCGGTTGCAGGAATTTCCGTAACGCGTGCGGGTACCGCGCCGGCAATGCCAATGCTTGAGGAAGTGGAAGCTTTGCTCAACCGCATCTAACCGCTTGCAGTGGCACCTAAAACATCGCAAATTAGAGCCAGGCCTTCAAAGGCGTGTAACATATCGGGGGGAATGAATGGCCGGTCTTGCATTGCGCGGCGTCAAAAAATCGTTTGGCAGCGTAGAAGTCATTCGTGGCGTTGATCTCGATATTAAAGATGGTGAATTTTGCGTGTTTGTCGGCCCCTCCGGCTGCGGTAAATCCACGCTGTTGCGCATGATTGCCGGTCTTGAAGAGATGAGCGATGGCTTGATCGAGATCGGCGGCAAGGATGTTACGTTTTTGCCTCCCGCCAAACGCGGCATCTCCATGGTGTTTCAATCCTACGCGCTCTACCCGCATATGACGGTGCGCCAGAACATCGCGTTTGGCCTCAAAATGGCCAAGACCTCGCGCGATGAAATAGCATCGCGTACAGCTAAGGCCGCGAATTTATTGCAATTGACGGATTATCTGGATCGCAAGCCTGCGCAATTATCGGGCGGACAACGGCAACGCGTCGCGATTGGTCGTGCGATTGTCCGCGAGCCGGAAGTGTTTTTGTTCGACGAGCCTTTATCGAATTTGGATGCCGCTTTGCGCGTTCAGATGCGCATTGAAATTGCCAAGCTGCACAATGATCTGAAGGCCACGATGGTTTATGTGACGCATGATCAGGTTGAGGCCATGACGATGGCCGACAAGATTGTGGTGTTGAATGCTGGTCGTATCGAGCAGATCGGTAGTCCGCTTGATCTCTATCACCGACCCAATAATCTCTTTGTCGCGACCTTTATTGGTAGCCCGAAAATGAATCTGATGCCGGGTGAAGTAACGGGCGTTGAGACTGGCTCGGCAAAGGTTGTTCTAAAAGGCGGTGTTGCCATTTCGGTCGATACGCATGGCAAGTCGATTGCCAATGGTCCGGTGACGGTTGGCATACGGCCCGAGCATATCGGCGTCGGCCAAGCGGGCGCACCCAATAGTGTTCCGGGCAAAGTGGTTTTGTCCGAGCATTTGGGTGGCGAAACCATGCTCTATGTTGAAACCTCGGCTATCCCGCAATGCGTGGTGAAGACCGATGGTTTGGCCTCGCAAAAGATTGGCGAAACCGTTTCGCTTTCGCTGCCAGCTAATACCTGCCATCTGTTTGATGCCAATGGGCAAGCGATCGTCAACGGCTCCTTGATCTGAGCCGTTTATGGTTCGTGCGGTTCGCGGTCGAGACTGAATTTTTCATCAATCCGCCCGATTGCGGCGATGAGCAAATCGGATAGTCCTACGAGATCGTTGAGATCGCACATTTCAAGCGAGGAGTGCGTGTAGCGGCATGGAAACCCCATATCGATGACGGCAATGCCGGAGCCTACCAATTGCACATAGGATGATTCCGTTAACGCGCCGATATGCGCGCTGCGTTGCAACGGAATGCCAGTGGCCTTCGATGTTTCTTTGAAAAGCGAAACGATGGCGGGATGCGGAATAGCACCATTCAGCGTACCGCGTCCGTGGAAACTATACATGCCCATGGCAGGGCCTCCACCTAGGCGAACATCACCTCGGCTTGCCATATCGGGCGTATCCGAGGCCAAGATTAAATCCAGCTGAATCGCGATATCGGGTTGCAGAGCTTGGGCGGCTGTAACCGCACCGCGCAGATTGAATTCTTCCTGCACCGAGAAAACGAGATGCACCGTCGGATAGTTTTTTGACGCGATTAAATGCTTGGCCACATCCAGAACAACGGCGCATCCGGCGCG
>DAIOVR010000034.1:2813-5926 GCA_036758905.1 Beijerinckiaceae bacterium
TTTTTGACGCGATTAAATGCTTGGCCACATCCAGAACAACGGCGCATCCGGCGCGGTCATCTACCGATGTTCCTGCGATACGGTCATTCGCAAGCCTTATGACATTCGGGCGATAGACAACCGGTGTTCCAATATCAATGCCAGCCTCGCTCACCTCATGGGCTGAGCGAAAGCCCGCATCGATATAGATTTCTTGATAGGGAACGACTTTGTATTTTTCTTCCGGCCCCGTTGCGTGATGGCTTTTATTGGCGATGATTCCTGGCACATCTTTGCCAGCACCAACACACAGAAGTACTTCTTGCGAGGCCAGAGCACGCTCCGGCACGCCCCCTAAACGCTCAACACGAATGAGGCCATTCGCTTCAATTTTTCGAACGATCAATCCAAGCTGATCGATATGCGCATAGAGCATGACGCTCGGTGCGCCCTTTGTGCCTGGCATTGTGGTAATGAGATTACCAAGACGATCCGTTGTGTGAGGAAGGCCAAGTTGATCGAGCTCTTTTGCAATCGCGCGACGAACGCGACCTTCATGACCACTCAGGCCCGGGATCAGCATCAGATCATGCAATGATTGAGCTAGGCTTTCGAGCCGCGATTGTGTTGACGAAGCCATTCGCTTAGCCTTTTCGTGCCGCGCGGGCCAACTTCATAAATTCCATCGCACGATCCGGATCAACGGCATTCCATGTGTGACCATCGACTTTGAGCGACGAACCAACAATGCAGCCATCGGCTACATTGAGCACATCAGCAATGGTTGAATGCTTTACACCCGTATTGGCAAGCACAGGCGTCGTCGGTAGAGCCTTTTTGACCGCTTCGAGATCGGTCATCTTGGCCGCTTCACCGGTGATGGCACCCGATACCAGAATGGCATCTGGAATACTCGAGAACACGGCACTGCGCGCGCGGTCTGCAAGACTACGCTTATCTAGGGAATCGGCAAATTCGGCGGAGATATTATAGAGGAGCGGCATATCGCTTCGACCAAGACGATCCCGATACCGCATTGCTGCCCCTGCATTTGGTGTCCAAGGTCCCATATCGGACGCATAGGTGCCGGTAAAAATTTCACGCACAAAAGATGCACCCGTGGCGGCCGCTAGCGCGATGCTGCTCATTGGGTCCCACAACACATTGACGCCAAAGGGCAGCGTAATTTCAGAGCGAACCTGCCCAATGATATAGGCCATGGTTGCAGTTGATGCCGTGTCGACATTGAATTCGTAAGGGCGATCATTTTCATTGCCGAACATGATGGCGTCGAATCCAGCGGCTTGTAAGGCTTTGATGTCTTTTCTGACGCCGTCCAACAATCCATTCAATCCGGCCTCAGCGTCATAAAGCGGTGAGCCAGGCAGGGCACCAAAATGAACCATGGCAATCACTGGCTTTGTATCACCAAACACCCGCGTAAATTTAGTCGTCATTTATTTATCACTCCGTCATCAAGCCGATTGAGTTGGCTCGATTATTATTTCACGGCACCTGCCGTTAAGCCCTTAACAATATAGCGTTCGAGGAAAACGCCGATCACAATCAGTGGCGCGATCGCGCCTGTCGACAACGCAGCCATCGTCCACCAGCTAATGCCTTGTGAGCCAGTTTGACTTGCAACCATAACCGGAACGGTTTTCGCATTGGTGCTGGTGAGGAGGGCCGCAAAGAAATATTCATTCCAGCACAGCACAACCGAGAGAATGAAAGCAGCCACCAAACCGGGAAGAGCAAGCGGAAGAACAATCCGGATGAACGCCCCCCAAATGGTGCAGCCATCAACAAGGGCGGCCTGTTCCAGTTCAATCGGGATCGTTTCGAATTGATCGCGCGTGATCCAAATCACAATCGGTAACACCATCAAGGTATAAACGAGGATCAGTCCGATGAGGTTATCCAGCAGAGCGAGTTCTTTGTACAAAACAAGAAACGGCATTGCGAGAACAACAGGCGGAAGCAGCAATTGCGAAAGAAAGAAAAATGAAATGTCCTTATTGCGCCAAGGACCGAATTTATAATTGAAGCGGGCCAAGCCATAGGCAGCAGGCGCACCGATGATAACGGCCAGTAACGACGCTCCAACCGATGCCATGACGCTGTTGCCAAAGCGCAAAAGAAATTCATCGCGTACCGTTGAGACTTGGAAAATTGTATCCGGCGAAAGACCAAGCGAGCGCCAACCTTTCCAATCGCCCTGAAAGCGGCCGATAAAAGGGATGATGTCGCCTTGGGTAACGTTTACCGCCGTTTTAAACGATGTCGAAATCGTCCAATAAATCGGGAAGAGGCAGATAAAGGCCCATGTCAAAAGCGCTGCGTAAATCAGAATTTTCGCCGTCGCTCTGCTCCAATTCCAGGGCTGCGATGCACGGCGCCGAGCAGCATAGGCTTCGCTTGCAGTGGTCATTGTGCAGCCTCCCGGCGCATAAAGCGGCCAACCAGATTAAGCAGGATCGTGATGAAGATAATGATGATGATGAGGTACACTTCAGCGGCCATGGTGCCATAGCCGACATTGGACCTGTCACGGTATTCGCGGAAAATGAAACTCGACACCGTATCGGTTGCGCCACCGGGGCCACCGGATGTTGTGTTGATGACGATATCAGCCAGTTTCAATTGAAAAATAATCCGCAACACAATGGTCGTTACGCTGACGGGCAGCATCAACGGAAACGTGATGTGCCAGAACGAAGTCCACCCCGCCGCGCCATCAACTTTTGCCGCTTCTTGAATATCTTTTGGCATGGCTTGGAGACCAGCCAAGATCAAAATGATCATGAAGGGCAGCCAGACCCAGGCATCAAGCGCCAAAATGTTAAAACGAGCAATCCATGGGGTTGCGAAAAAAGCCGGATTTTCCCAGCCGAGGTGACGCGCTAGGCTAGCCAGTGGACCAAACCGAAATTCCATCAGCGATTTGCCGATCATCCAACTGACAGCAACGGGGCTCAGCATAAAGGGCAACAAAAAGGCGACGCGGAAAAATTTGCGGGCGCGGATATCGGCATTGAGCAACAGGGCCAGGCCAAAGGCGAGCGCATATTGGAGCAATACACTTGCGACATAGAAGGTCATGTTACGCAGCGCGTTCCAAAAATAGGAATCGT
>DAIOVR010000034.1:6026-13417 GCA_036758905.1 Beijerinckiaceae bacterium
ACACTTGCGACATAGAAGGTCATGTTACGCAGCGCGTTCCAAAAATAGGAATCGTTGTAAAGCGTTCTTAGATTATCAAGCCCATTGAATTTTTGACCATCAAAGGAGCTTAAATTCCATTCGCTAAAAGCGATGTAAAAACCAAATACGGTTGGAAAAATAACCATCGCGATGGTGAAGAGCAGCGCAGGGAGTAGAAACAGCGCTTTGTGGCCCGCTTCACCGCGCATCATCACTTGGCTGATGCCCATTGAAACCGCCCACACGATATAGGCGTAGAGGGAAGGACGCCAATCGGGCAGGCCAAAAGCGAGCACACCGCTGGCATCTAGAATTTGAAATATCACAGTTGCTGCAAGCAACAGGCTGGTCAGCACAATCAGTAAACGTCCGGCAGATTTGCGGCCCGCCGGGATTAAGGATGCATGGCCCATAGCAAATGATTGTGACATGAAAACCACTTTTAAGGGATGAAGTCGAAATGTAAGGCGCAGTCTTAAAATGAATCGACTGGCGGCGATGGATAGCGCCGCCAGTCGTTATCGGTTTTCAATCAAGCAGCATGGCCTGATTACATGCCAAGCGAGGCCCGATAGAGCTTCAATTGGTTTTCGCGACCGATTTGATCGGTCAACTTGTCCCAAGCTGCTGCAATCGAGTCTGCGCCCTGCTGAGCCGTCATCTTGCCTGCAAAGACCTTTGCAAGTTCGTCTTCGGCGACGCTGTAATATTGGAAGATACCAGGGATACGTGGCTCAATTGCACGGTTCGGGTGGTTGTAGGAGCCGAACTGCGACTTGAGATACGACGTGATATAGTCCTTGTTGTAGCCTGCACCGACCCATTCAGCGATATCCGAATGGCTGTTGCGGTGAACTTGGAAGCCCGATGGATACATGACTGTCCAGAGAGACAGATCCTTGCCGCCGAGGTGAGCAGCAGCGGACCATGCAGCCTTCTGCTTCTTTGGATCGGCATCAACGCGTGCCATCACGTAAACGCCCCAACCGAGATAGGCGCAGTTTGGTGATACGTTTGGACCGCTTGCGAGCTTTTCCCACTTCGCCGTCTTGTAGTTATAGACTTCGTCGGAGCCAGGCAGGATATCGAACCCGATATCATTGCCGACGACCGACGTATCGCTTGTGTTGGCCATCTGTCCGATATCACCCCACCAAGAAAGCATCGAACCTGTACCAGCAAGGAACTGCTGGAACGCTGTCGTACCTGGATCGGCATTTAGCTGATCGGCAGGCTCGGATGGCAAGCAATCGATCACGTCCTGAATGGCGCGAACCCAACCAGGATTGTTGACGAGTGGCTTCATGTTTTCTGGATCGAACAACCAAGCCTTGTTGTCTGGGTGCTTCACATAGGCCGTTGCACGGTCTTCGAGGAAGTAGAAGCCGAAGCCGCCCCAACCCTTGGCTGGATCAAGATAACCGATGGCGTCTTGGCCCTTGATCTTCTTGCCCTTCAAGAACTTCGTGACTTCGTTCACCTTCTGCCAGGTCTTTGGTACAGCCCATTCGCCTTGATGGCCTTCAGCCTTCCACGCTTTGGCCAATTCGGCATCGGAGAAATAATCGGTACGGTAGTTGAAGTTGTGGCAATCGCCATCAATCGTGATGCGATATTGCTTTCCATCCCACGTGCCGACTGGAGGCTTGAGGTAATCCGAATAGTCTTCAATATCGATCTGCTTCTTAACCCAATCTGGCATGACAGAGGCCAGGCCCTTGCCGCAAACATCGCCTTCGAAAGGTGCGCCCATTTCGAGGATGTCGAAATCGACGGTCTTGGTAGCAATCGATTGCTGGAGGCGTGCGTTGTAATCGGCCTGTGCCAGATCGATCCAGTTGATCTTAGCGCCTGTATAGGCTTCCCAAGGCTTCAAGAAGCCGCGGAACAGCATGTTATGAAGGTTCTGGTTGTTGAGGCCCATAAAGTTGAGCTCGACGCCCTTGAATTCACCAGGCTTTACATTGGCCTTGGTGGCTTCCATGCACATTTCGCCAACCTTCTGCCATTCAGCATCGCCAGGCGAACCCTTGCCGACCCCTGGAATTTTGAGGATCGATGCGCGAAGGCTATCCGCTGCAAGTGCCGATCCTGATACTGCGGCTGAACCCAGACCGCCGGTTGCGCTAAGCGCTGCAACGCCTGCTGCGCCCTTCAAGAGGCTACGGCGGTCGGTTTGCATGCCTAAAAGCTGGTTGTATTCTTCAACCTTCATTGGACTCTCTCCCTTTTTTATCCGCGTCTGATTATACGCTGGCAGGGTAAGCTATCCGAGCAAGAGACGGTGTCAATGGGCCAAAGGCCGTCGATTTGAATTTGTTTCGGAAATCGAGGGGGTAATTCTTAGCGGGATAATAAATCTGCCGTTTCTTTTTCAGCCTCGCTAAGCGAAACAAAATAGCCGGCAAGCCGACTGGCGTGGCGGGTGGCGGCTTCTAAAGTCGCACCTGAAGCGAGCTTGGCGGCGAGCGCTCCGATAAAACTATCACCCGCCCCGTGGGTTGAAACGACGTCTACTTTCTCGGCTAAAACGGCGGTTTCGTACCCGTTCCGCATAAGCAGGAGCAGGCCGTCTCCGCCCAAGGTAACGATGACATCGCGTGTTTCGCCTGTAAGTTTTGCCGCTGCTTTAGAGGCGTCGACCAGGTTTTCGACGGGCATCCCCGCCAGCATCGCGGCTTCAACCCGATTGACGACGAGGATATCGATCTGGTCCAAGAGCTCACTGGCCATAGGGCGGGCGGGGGCGGAGTTTAGAATGACAGTAGCCCCCTGCTTTCGCGCCAAACGGGCCAGCGCGATATTGATGGGTTCGGGCACTTCGTTTTGTAAAATCAACAATTTGCCGCCGCCGAGTGCCTCCCATGACTGGCAGGCGTCGGATGGATCCAGTTTTAGATTGGAGCCTGAGACGATCACCGCGCCGTAATTGCCCGATGATTCCAAAATCGCCACGCTCATGCCTGACCCGGTCGTGGGATCGACTGATATTTGGCTCCGGTCGACGCGGGATTGATCAAGCGATTCGATCAGCCGCGTGCCAAAATCATCGTTACCGATGCGGCCGATCATGGCGGTTCGGGCGCCCATTCTGGCTGCCATTTCGGCCTGATTGCGACCCTTTCCGCCACATTTATAGGCCCATTCGGAGCCGATAGCGGTTTCATCCGATCGCGGTAAATGCTGCGCTTTCACCATAATATCGAGGTGGAGGCTGCCGCAGACGATAACATCGTAGGATTGAGGGTTCATGCTTTACAATTTCCCGGCCGATACGCACCGTAATAGTGCGCGATAAAGGGTGAGATTGAAAATATTTTGTTTTGACTGTCACACTTTGGCTATAGACGAATCCTACGAAGAACGATCATTGCGTAAATTAAGTAATCGTTTTGCCCCATGACTGCGTGAATTTGGTTCTGGGAGCGTTTTATAAAAGGACCAGACAAATGAAGAAATTAGTATTGATGATCGCGGTTGCCGGAGTGGTGGCTTTGCCAGCTCTTGCCAAAGAAGCGAAAAAGCCTGCTGACTTTGCGATTACCGTATCCAACAGCTCGGCTGCCGCGCTGACCGAGTTTAATCTGACGGAAGTCGTTCCGGCGGCTCCAGTAGCTTCCGCGCCTAAGAGCAATGATTGGTGGATGGCGCCTGTGAATATGGTCTCCTCCTGGACCGCCCCTGCACAGCCAGCGCCTACGACCCGGGTGGTCAATTTGCTCAAAAAGCCAATTCCAGCCAAGAAATCAGCCAGCGTGACGTTGGGCAAGGCCTGCAACGTAACCATTTCGGCCGTGTTCGCAGACGGATCAACCGTTGATGCGACGCCTATGGATTTGTGCAAGGACAAGAAGCTGAATATTGGCGGTTAATTCGCCTTCAGCTTCTGATATATAAAGAAAAAGGCACCGTTTCAGGTGCCTTTTTTATTGTCTTAATTCGTACCATTTATGCGGTTAGGCCTATGGGCTCGGGCAGGCCCTTGGCGCGGCAATAGGCGGTCAGCGTGTTAGCCAAGAGGCAGGCAATCGTCATCGGGCCAACGCCACCGGGCACCGGGGTAATGGCGCCCGCCACTTTGGCCGCACTTTCATAATGGACGTCGCCCACGAGTTTCGTTTTGCCGTCCCGTTCGATCCGGTTAATGCCGACATCAATGACGGTCGCGCCCGGTCTGACCCAATCGCCCGGGATCATTTCAGGACGGCCTACGGCGGCCACCAAAATATCAGCGCCGCGGCACACACTGGCCAAATCCTTCGTCCGGCTATGCGCGATGGTGACGGTGCAGCTATCACCGAGCAGCAGTTGCGCCATTGGCTTGCCGACAATGTTGGAACGGCCAACAACGACAGCATTCATGCCGGCCAAGGAGCCGTGGTGGTCGCGCAGCATCATCAGGCAACCTAAGGGCGTGCAGGGCACCATGCTTTTCTGGCCTGTACCGAGCAAGCCGACATTGGAAATATGGAAACCATCAACATCTTTGGACGGGTCGATCGTATTGATCACCAGATCCGAATTAAGATGCGGCGGAAGAGGAAGCTGAACCAAGATACCGTGAACCTTCGGATCCGCATTCAGCTTTTCGATTAGCGCGATCAGATCGTGCTGCGAGGTATTAGCGTCGAGTTTGTACTCGAAGGACTCCATGCCGACTTCAACGGTCTGCGTACCTTTGTTTCGGACATAGACTTGGCTGGCCGGATCTTCACCTACCAAAACAACCGCGAGGCCGGGTGCCTCAAGACGCTCGGCTTTAATTTTGCTGACATGTTCCGCAACTTGCTGGCGTACTTTGGCAGCGAAAGCTTTGCCGTCGATTACTGTGGCCGTCATGATTGATCCTTTGGACATCGCGAGCGGAATGCTCCCGCTATCCTTAAGTGGGTTGAAAGAAGATGGGTTTCAGCTAATCGACATCCAGTTTCGGCTAACCGACGCTTTAATCGCCGTATCAACGATCTTTTGGACTTCCCATGCCTCCCGGAAATCGGGATTAGCATTATCCCCGTTCTCAATGGCGGTTAAAAACTCTGCTACTTCGATGGCTTTGAGATCGTTAAATCCGATCTGATGACCCGGTGCGACACAGAAGCGACCATAAGGCGCGTGCGCTGGCCCCGCCTCAATGGTGGTGAAGCCTTGATGGCGCGGATCACCCCCGACTTTGTAGTAACGCAACTCATTAAAGCGTTCTTGAGTGAACGAGAGCGAACCTTTTGTACCTGCCACTTCAAAGCCAAGTTGCATCTTACGGCCTGTGGCGCACCAATTGGCCTCAATCGATCCGCGGCATCCACGTGCAAAGCGTACCGTCAGCCGGGCGATATCATCCACCTCAACCGCACGACGTTCGCTTGAGCCGGGAGCCACGGGCCGCGTTGGCACAACCGTCTCCAGATCGGCGAACAGCTCGGTAATTGGTCCCAAAAGAAAGCGCGCCATGCCGATGATGTGGCTGCCCAGATCGGCTATGACGCCACCGCCGCCTTTAGGGTCTAAGCGCCATGACCAGACGCCGTCGGGATCGGTCATATAGTCCTCGGCATGAATGCCGCGAAAGCCTATAATATCGCCAAGCTCGCCAGAGGCGATCATCTCGCGGGCAAGTTTGAGAACAGGGTTCTTAATATAGTTGAACCCGACTTGCGTTTTGACGCCGGCTTTTTCTGCTGCCTCTAACATTTCTTTGGCATCAGCTGCATTAGGCGCAATCGGTTTTTCGCAATGCACATGTTTGCCTGCGGCAATCGCCGCAAGCGCCATTTCTTTATGAAGCGTATTGGGTGTTGTGATGGAGACAATATGGACTGCAGGATCATTGACGAGTTCACGCCAATTATTGGTCACCCTGCGAAATCCATATTGCCGAAAGGCGGCAGCACCTGCCGCCTCATTATTGTCGGCGACCATTTCCAGAATCGGCTTGCGTTGCAATGGAAAAATTCCACCCGCGGCACGATAGGCGAGCGCGTGTGATTGGCCCATAAAGCCTGTTCCGATAATACCGATTCCGATGTCGCTCATTTTTATATTCTCACCACTTTCGATGGTTGGGATTAAATCTTCATCGCTGCTGATGGATGAGGTGATCCTTCATAAGCACCCCAAACGGACTGGTCGTACTGGATAACCGAACCAGTCATCAGGCCCGATTCATCGGATGCCAAGAAGGCAACAGCACGGGCCACTTCATTCGGATCGATTAAGCGACCGAAAGGTTGCTGTGGTGCGGCCTTCTCGAGCCAGTCTGGTGGGTTGCCATCGACTTGTTGAATGGCGTTTTCGCCCTCGCTCGCCATCCAGCCAATATTGAGTGCATTGACGCGGATGCGGTTACGCAACACGGAGAAAGCGACATTCTCGGTAATCGTCGAAAGCGCGCCCTTGGTTGCGCAATAAGCCGTCAAGAAAGGCTGTCCTGCCTTTGCCGACATTGATCCGATATTAACAATCGTACCTTCGATCTTTTCGCGGATCATCACCTTCAATGTATCCTGAATGAGGAAGAAGGGCCCACGAACATTGGTGTTAAAGAGTTCATCGTAAAGTTCAGGTGACGTGCTTAAGATCGTGCCACGACGCGTATCGGCGGCACAGTTAACGAGAACGTCGATGCGACCAAAGGCCTTATCTGCCGCTGCGATAATGGCACGGCAATCTTCTACCTTCGATTGCTCGGCCTGCACGAAAATCGTTTTTGTGCCGTAGGCTGCTGCGATCTCTTTGGCCTTCGCTTCGCCGCGGGTTTTATTGCGACCGCAGATCACGATACCTTCCGCGCCACGCTCGGCCAGAAGGCGAGCAACGGCTGCGCCAAGACCTTGTGTGCTGCCGGTGATAACCGCGATTTTACCTGTAAACTGTCCCATTGAATTATCCTTTTATGTGAAGTCGGATCAAACGCCGACGCGTTGTTTTTTGCGGCCCTCGACTTGAGCAGCGTGTTGTTCATTGACGTTTTTGCGCGACGATACGGCCGGAACGCCGACATCCCACCAAGCATCACCCGGAGTCCAAGTGAAGGCATCGGAAACAATGCTGATCACGGTTGTGCGGTCAGTGGTCTTGGCCCAATCCATGGCGGCAGCCAAATCCGCCAAGCTTTCTACATGGCGGGTGAGTGCGCCCATCGATGCAGCGTGTTGTGCGAAGTTGACCGAGAAGGGCTCTTTCACCTTGCTGTCTTTAATCAGGTTATTAAAGCCCGGCGTACCCTTGGCATTCTGCAAGCGATTGATAACCGCATAGCCACCATTATCGCAGACGATCAAGATCATCTTGTGACCGGAAAGCACGGTGGAATAGATGTCCGAATTCATCATCATATACGTACCGTCACCGACCATGACGATAGGCGTGCGTGT
>DAIOVR010000034.1:13517-15504 GCA_036758905.1 Beijerinckiaceae bacterium
AGCATCTTGTCCCAAGCAGCAAATTCCGATTTGCCTTTTGCTGTCCAACTCTCCGGTACTTTCCAGCCTTCAAGTGCAGGCGCAAGTTCTTCGAGCGTCGCTTTTGCATCGCCGACAACGGCCAAGGCGCGGTGCTTTGTTGCATCCCAACGCGCGGCATTGATCGAGATAAATTTCGCATCCGGCTTGAAGCATGTCCATGAACCGGTTGTGAAATCCATCAAGCGCGTACCAATGGCAATAATCACATCCGCTTCCGCGGCGAGCGCATTGGCCGATGTCGAGCCGACAATGCCCAAAGGCCCGATATGGGCCGGGTGGTTATGGATGAGGCCGCCTTTACCCGCGATGGTTTCAGCGACCGGAAGGCCATGCTTGATGGCTAACGCACCCAACACTTCTTCAGCGCCCGAATAACGTACGCCGCCACCCGAGATCACAAGCGGACGCTTGGCATTTTTGATGAGCTTAATCGCTTCCGCCAAACGGTCTTGATCAGGGCGTGGACGTGGAATGGCGTGAATGGTTTCGGCAAAAAATACTTCCGGATAATCGCAGGCCAATTCCTGCACATCCTGCGGCAACGCAATGAAAGCAGGACCGCAATCGGCAGGATCGAGCATGGTTGCAACCGCTTGGGGCAGGGAGGAAATGATCTGTTCAGGATGAACAATACGATCCCAATAGCGCGTGACAGCTTTAAATGCGTCATTCACGTTGATGGTAGGGTTATTGTAATGCTCAACCTGTTGCATCACCGGATCAGGGCGGCGATTGACGAAAGTATCACCCGCCAGCAAGAGGATGGGTAAGCGGTTGGAGTGCGCAACGCCAGCAGCCGTGATCATGTTTAATGCGCCAGGTCCGATGGAGGATGTGGCAACCATGATCTGACGGCGGCGCGTTGCTTTGGCAAAGCCAATGGCGGCCAAAGCCATGGACTGCTCATTCTGGCCACGCCATGTGGGTAGTGTGTCTTTGACAGCCTCAAGCGCTTCTGAAAGACACGTCACGTTGCCATGACCGAAAATGGCAAACACGCCAGGAAACAGCGGGACTTTTTTTCCGTCCACCATCGTGAACTGGTTGCAAAGATAGCGAACAAGCGCTTGCGCCATCGTCATACGAATTGTGGACATCAAAGACCCCCTCAGTTTGGTTTTGTTATAGGCTCATTCATTAAACGGCTTTGTCCAAATGTATTGGCGCAAAGCCGCAATCGATATCGAATTTATTTCTTACTCTTGGTCTTAGCGCGGGTAAGCGCCATCTCGGTGACGGTTGGTATGCGTGGAGACAAATGTTTTGATGGATGCAGAACGGCCGCTGTTGCAACCGCTAGCACCTGAACCAGACAGGCTGGCGCCGCAAGCGAGCGCGAAAAGGAATATTCCTCTTCAGGTACTGTGAACAAAACGCTTGCGCCTTTAGCAATCGGTGAAAGCTGACTATCGGTAATCGCGAGGATGGGCAGTTTGCGATCCGCTATTGCTTCTGCAATGGCCACAACTTCTTTGGCGTAGTGGCGAAAGGAGATGGCAACCAGAATATCATTTTTTGTCATGGTCTGTGCGACTTCGGCGGCTAATCCACCCGATGAGTCAAGCAGGACAACACGGCGTTGCAACATCGTCATGAGATAGCGCATCAAAAGCGCAATAGGCTCGGAGCGCATTTGACCCGCAATATAGATCGTATCCGCTTTGGCAAGATATTGCGCGGCGGAAGCAAGCGTTGCCTCCGAGATTCCTTCGAGCAATTGCTGGAGGGCAGCGATATCGCGCACGACAAGATTTTTGAGATAGCCTAAATTACCGTGATCGCTGTTTTTTGTTAATTCGTCTTCAAGCGCGCTAACGCGTTCGCGAAAGCCGGGGGCCGCTGTCGCAAGTCGCGTTTGAAAGACCGCTTGCAAGGGTTTGAAACCTGAAAATCCAAAATGTTGTGCAAACCGCACAAGGCTTGAGGGATGGACATCACATTGGCG
>DAIOVR010000034.1:15604-19021 GCA_036758905.1 Beijerinckiaceae bacterium
ACATATTTTGCATGACGACCGATGCGGAACGCTTCTTTTAATTCACTCGCCGGAGCATCGAGTCCGAGCATGACAATGCCGCGGCAGGATGGATCATTCGCGTCAATCACGGCTGCGATATTGCTCCATGCTTTATCGGTTTTCTGTGGCTCGAGTTTCCACCAATCCGGCTTGATGCCGAGGCTATAGAGCCGTTGCATAACGTTGGCCGACGTATCATCGTTCAAGGGGCCGTGTTTGCCGCATATGATTTCAATAAGCAGCTCGCGGTTGAGCGAACGTGCTGCATCATAAAGTCTGAGCAATTCGCGCTCTTGTTTGGCTTTCATCTCTGCCGTGTCATCGGGATGATAGAAGCACAGGCATTTGATGATGTGGTTGACGGGCCATTCGATCAGCTTGGCTGCGAGTGAGCCGCCACCTTCGAAATCAAGCGGACGGGAGCCGGGTAATTCAACAGGGCGTCCAATCCAGAACTTATGATCTTCTGCACGAAACAAAGCCTCGCGGCCATAGGTGCCATCGAGCAGCATGCCGAAACCATCGCGCCCTTTGGCGATGCGGCTTGCGGCAGTAACAGCCAATTGTTTGAAGGTTTTGATGCGTTCGTGAGAGGCGCCCGCTTGGTCGGCAATCTCTTCCAATTGCGAGCGATGGTCGATGGCGAGTGCATAAACGTGATCGGCCTTTGGGTAGGACGTCATTGCATCGCGCGTTGTGGACCAGTGGATGTGGTTGAGCGCCGCATCATGGCGCACGGCGCGCGAGGCAGCACCCTTCGTGATGAAGTGCTGCATTTCCTCGAAGGTCGGATATTCGACCGAGCAAAGGAGCCGCGAGACGGCAAAGGCGCCGCCGGCATTGGCAAAGGCGCAGCAGGTTTCAATCGGCTCATCCCGCAGCCAGCCGCGCAAAAAGCCGGACATGAAGGCATCGCCCGCGCCGAGTACATTATAAACTTCGACCGGATAGCCGGGACCCTTGATACCTTCCTCGATATCATCCGGAATCGCGCCGGGAAATACAACGCAACCCATCGGGCCGCGCTTCATCACAATTGTACCCGTTGAATGACGGCGCACGGCTTTAAGCGCTGCAAGCGGCGTATCCTCGCCGCCCGCAATCATGATCTCTTCTTCGGTGCCGACGATGAGGTCGCAATCGGCGAGGATCGGTTGCAGATGGGCGGTCACATCGCCCGATTTGATATAGCGCTCTTCACCCGCGCCATGGCCTGCGAGGCCCCAAAGGTTCGGGCGGTAATCAATATCAATGGCAATCTTGCCGCCATGTTTCTTGGCGTATTGCATCGCGAGCTTTTGAGCGGCGGCCGTATTGGCTTTGGCGAAATGCGTGCCGGTGACAACTACCGAGCGAGAGGAGGCAATGAGGGCCTCATCGATATCGCTTTCATCCAGTGCGTTATCGGCGCAATTATCACGGTAGAAAATCAGCGGGAATTGCTTGTCGTCGCGAATGCCTAGGATAACCAGCGCTGTGAGCCTGTCTTTGTCCGTATGCACGCCTTGCGTGTTGACACCTTCTCGCTCCAGCTGCTCGCGGATGAAGCGGCCCATATGCTCGTCGCCGACGCGGGTGATGAGTCCGCTTTTCAGCCCCAGTCGCGCCGTGCCGATCGCGATATTGGTGGGGGAGCCGCCAACGGCCTTTGAGAACGTCGCCATATCCTCAAGCCGCCCACCGACCTGCTCGCCATATAGATCCACCGATGAACGGCCAATGGAAATAAGATCGAGTGTTTTAAGCGGCGACATGGCTTTGCCTTTAACAGAGGAAGACGTCTTAAACCCGTAACAATAATTTCCACACTTGGTCAAATGGGAATTTTTGTTGCGAAGCAAGAATGGACGTGTAGAAAGGCAATCGGCTATATATTTGAAACCTTATGCCCGAATAGGAACCCGCTCGATGAAAGCCAAACTCGGTATTGCCCCTATCGCCTGGTGGAATGATGATCTCGCCGAACTCAGCGACGATGTCTCGCTGGAAGAGTGCTTGCGGCAGGCCTCGGTTGCGGGATTCACTGGGATGGAAACCGGACGGCGTTTTCCGCTTGATCCCGCCGTTTTGGGCCCGATTTTGAAGCAATATGGCATTAGCGTTTGCGGTGGCTGGTTCTCGGGCCTGCTCCTCGATGGCGATATCGAGGCTGAAAAAGAGCGTATTGCAGCGCAGATGACGCTGTTTAAGGCTATGAACGCGCCTTGCATCGTCTATGGCGAAACCGCCCGTACCGTACAGGGGGATCGTTCCAAGCCTTTATCAACCAAGCCGAAGCTCTCGGAAGACGAGATCAAGGTCTATGCCCGTAAAATGACCGAATTTGGCGAATGGTGCGCGGATCAAGGCATGCCGCTATCTTACCATCACCACATGGCGGCGGCGATTGAGACGGAAGAAGAGCTGGATCTCTTCATGAAGTACTCGGGTGCGGGTATCCCACTGCTGTATGATGCTGGTCATATGGCGTTTGCGGGCGGCGATGTGCTGCGCGTGATCGACAAGCACCATAAGCGGATTTCGCATGTCCACACCAAGGATGTGCGGATGAATGTGATCAACGGCCTCGACCGGACGAAGGAAAGCTTCCTCGATGCCGTCATCAAGGGCGCTTTCACGGTGCCGGGCGATGGTTCGCTGGATTTTGAAGCGATTGTCAAAAAGCTCGCGGGCTATGGCTATGAGGGCTGGTTCGTCGTCGAAGCCGAGCAGGATCCGGTTAAGGCGCCGCCTTTAGAGATGGCCAAGATTGGCCATAAGGAATTGCTGCGGGTCATGGCGGCGGCAGGTTATACGGTGGTTGCCGCTTAATTATTTGGCTTTGGGCGCTTGCCCCGTTGAAGACAGGTCGAGCGGCGCACAATCGTGCCGCCCGAGTGAGATGCATTTTTGCAGCGCCTCGTTTCTGGTAAACCCATCAACGACATACCACGCTCCTGCGAGTATTACGGCAATAAAGGCCGCAGCGATAAGGTTGACGCGCATTCTGTGGCGCTCATGTTCAGCATCGTTTTCGTTCATTTGGATTCAACATCATTTTTTCATACTGACCCGATATCATGCCGAAATAGGCAGAAATTATGGCAATCGAGAACGGGCTGCGTAAGAGCTACCATAAGTTTGTTGATCGTGTCATGAACGCGCCTGAGGGTGGAATCGAGAAATCATGATTGCTGTTGGATTAGGCCTCCTAGCCGCCCTGCTTTGGGGGCTTCACGATTATTGCGTACGCATTTTCGTAGGTCGTGTGGATGCTTTAGCCCTCTTGGTTTTGGTCTTTATTGTGGGTACCGTCCTGATGGCGCCTCTCGCCCTTTTTTCCGAGGGTTGGGATCGCTTTACGCCCATAACAATGGGATTTTCGCTGGTTTCAGGCCTTTTTTATGTCGCCGGTGC
>DAIOVR010000035.1:0-9052 GCA_036758905.1 Beijerinckiaceae bacterium
TGGTGCTGCCGGAGAGGATTGAACTCTCGACCTCTCCCTTACCAAGGGAGTGCTCTACCACTGAGCTACGGCAGCAAATCTATATCGGCGAGGTGCGTTACACCCCCCGAAGCGGCGCGGACACTGCCATAGGCCCTGCTGTATAGCAAGAAGCGCAGGCTAAATTCTTTGTTTTTTCGTGCTTTGCCATAAATTAGCCGCTTGATTCGGGGAGGGATGGTCACTGGGCTTGCCTCACGGATCGCTTCATCTTAAGCGTGCGGCACGGTTTTTGGCGCCAGAATCAGTGGCGGTATGGATTGAGACGGCGGAATGACGGTACCTCCACGGCATCCGCGCTTTGAGCGCGCGGCGGCGGCCCTTCGTGAAAACCTTAAGCGTCGCAAGGCGCAGTCGCGTGCCCGAATTCTAAGCGATGGGCCGAAAGACGATGTCGATCAGGGCCAAAAGAGTGGATCAAAGCAGGCCGATGGCCAGTCTTAAAGCGGTATAAGGGATAGACATGGATCGTATTCGTATCGGCGGCGGCAGAACACTGGACGGCATCATCCCGATTTCCGGCGCGAAAAACGCTGCTTTGCCCTTAATGATCGCCAGCATCCTGTCACGCGAAACCCTGACCCTCCATAATGTCCCGCGATTGTCCGATGTGCGTCTTTTGATGCGGATTTTGGGTAATCACGGGGTGGATGCCGCCATAAGCGGTAAACGTCTGGGCCAATCTGAGGAAAGCGGCGAGACGATTACGCTTTCGGCGCGCGATATTGTCGATACCACCGCGCCTTATGAACTTGTTTCCCGGATGCGGGCGAGTTTTTGGGTTGTTGCCCCTTTGCTCGCGCGGATGGGTGAGGCGCGTGTTTCGCTGCCGGGTGGCTGTGCGATTGGCACGCGTCCCGTTGATTTATTGCTCATGGCGCTTGAAAAGCTGGGCGCCGAGATTGAGATCGATGCCGGTTATGTGGTCGCCAAAGCGCCTAAAGGCTTGCGCGGCGGCTTGATTGATTTTCCGAAGGTGACGGTCGGCGGCACCCATATTGCGCTGATGGCCGCGAGCCTCGCCCATGGCACGACGGAGATCAAAAACGCGGCGCGCGAGCCCGAAGTAACCGATCTCGCCGAATGTCTGATCAAAATGGGCGCCAAGATTGAAGGCGTAGGAACCTCGCACATCGTGATTGAAGGCGTGCCACGGCTGGATGGCGCCCATCATCACGTTTTGCCGGACCGCATTGAAACGGGCACCTATGCCATGGCCGTCGCGATGACCGGCGGCAATGTGCTGCTGGAAGGCGCGCGGTATGATTTACTGGATGCCGCTTTCGATGTGTTGAAGAAAACAGGTGTTACTGTTGCCACCGAGGAAAATGGTATCCGGATTGTGCGGAATGGCTCCGGTCTGCTCCCCGTTGATGTGACGACCGAGCCTTTCCCCGGCTTTCCAACCGATTTGCAGGCCCAATTTATGGCCTTGATGACCAAAGCCGACGGCGATTCCATGATCCACGAGACGATTTTCGAAAATCGGTTCATGCATGTGCAGGAATTGGCGCGTTTGGGTGCGCGGATTAATTTGGATGGCGATAAGGCCTTTATCAAAGGGCGGAGCCGTTTGAAGGGCGCGCCTGTGATGGCGACCGATCTGCGTGCCTCAGTATCGCTCGTGATCGCCGGATTGGTGGCGGAGGGCGATACGCTGGTCAACCGCGTCTATCATCTTGATCGCGGCTTTGAAGCGCTGGAGAAGAAGCTCGCGCGCTGCGGCGCCGATATTGAGCGGCTATCGGGCGAAAAGTAAGCCTTTCAATCAATTGCAGCTTGCCGCGCACTTCGGTAGAGGTGGCGGTAGAGTTTGTATTCAACCCTGTTTGTCGACGAGAATGGACCTGCCATGGTGAAGGTTGCGGCCTTTGATCCGGAAGATCTGCTTGTGATATCGGCCCATCTTGAGGGATCGCGTGTCCGCGCTTCCGATATGGTGTATTTGCCGCAAGAGCGTCGATTTGTGTTGGCCCTGGATCGTCCGGTTGCGGGCGGAGCGAGCGAACGGCGTCAAACCGGACTGCATTTCGAACGTGTTACACGGGCTATGACGTCAAAAATGCCGAGTAATACACCCGATGCCGTCCTTAGCCTCATCGGAATTGGCTTTGAGCCGGTTGACGCCCCATCGGGCCATGTGGTTTTGCTGTTTGAAGGCGGCAGTGCGGTAAGGCTTTCGGTTGAGTGTCTCGAAGCGGCCATGGCTGATTTGGCGCCGGATGGATTGAAGGAATAAAATGATGGCGCTTCGCCTTTCATCGCGTGACCCGAATTTTGATCGTCAGATTGCAGAATTGCTCGCTGCCAAGCGCGAGATTTCTGAAGATGTGGATCAGACAGTTCGAGCGATTATTGCCGATGTGATTGCACGCGGTGATGCGGCGCTGATTGAATACACACAGCGCTTTGATCGCATGACGGTTGCCGCAAGCGGTTTGCGTATTTCAGACGCCGAGATCGATGCGGCGATCAAGCAATGCAACAAGTCGGCTTTGGATGCACTCTCCATCGCGCGTGATCGGATTGAGGCCTATCACATTCGGCAAAAGCCATCGGATGAACGGTTCACCGATGCTCTCGGGGTAAGCCTAGGCCACCGCTGGACGGCGATTGAAGCCGTTGGTCTTTATGTTCCAGGCGGAACAGCAAGCTATCCATCCTCCGTGTTGATGAATGCGGTCCCAGCAAAGGTTGCCGGTGTTCCGCGGATCGTGATGGTGGTGCCAACGCCCGATGGCGTTCTTAATCCGCTTGTTTTGGCGGCTGCTCGCATTGCAGGCATTACTGAGATTTATCGGGTGGGCGGTGCGCAAGCTGTGGCAGCTCTTGCCTATGGCACGCAGACGATCGCACCGGTCGCGAAAATTGTAGGCCCGGGCAATGCCTTTGTTGCCGCCGCTAAGCGCCGTGTCTTTGGCCAAGTTGGTATTGATATGATTGCCGGACCGTCTGAAGTTTTAATATTGGCGGATGGTCATGCCAATCCTGATTGGATTGCCGCTGACCTCTTGGCGCAAGCGGAACATGATACGGCGGCGCAATCGATTTTGGTGACCAATTCCGCTTCGCTTGGCGATAGCGTAGCCGACGCTGTTGAGCGTCAGCTTAAAACACTGCCGCGTGGCGAAATTGCCGGTGCAAGCTGGCGTGATCATGGCGCGATTATCATCGTCGATACGCTCGAAAGTGCTGTTCCGTTGGTTGATCGTTTGGCGCCTGAGCATTTGGAAATCGAAGCCGATAATGCCGAAGCGCTTGCGGGCATGATCCGCAATGCGGGTGCCATCTTTTTAGGTTCGCACACGCCGGAAGCCATTGGCGACTATGTGGGTGGCACCAACCATGTGTTACCTACAGCACGTTCGGCGCGTTTCTCATCCGGTCTTGGCGTTTTGGATTTCATGAAACGAACGTCGATCCTGTCCTGCACACCTGAATCGCTTAGGGCGCTGGGACCATCGGCCATTGCGCTTGCCGAAAGCGAGGGACTGGGCGGACACGCGCGTTCGGTCGCCATCCGTCTCAATCTCGGCTAAGAGGGGCATATGGCCCCACATGCGGATCCACGGAAGCGGCTTATCTCTATCACCCTCGATGAAGGGTCGATTGGTCGCGGCGGTCCTGAGCAAGAGCATGAGCGCGCCATTGCGATTTTCGATCTGATTGAAGGTAATCAGTTCGCCGTCGCAGGCCATGAGGGTGGCCCCTACACGCTGACAATTGGTCTTCTGACCAATAAGCTCGCGCTCGATATTCGCGATGAACAGGGCCAACCCATTACCGCGCATATTTTATCGCTGACGCCGTTTCGACGCGTCGTGAAGGATTATTTCCTTATTTGTGAAAGCTATTACCAAGCCATTCGAACGGCGAGCCCATCACAAATTGAAGCTATCGATATGGGGCGGCGTGGCCTGCACAATGAAGCGGCCGAATTGCTGATCGAAAGGTTGGAAGGAAAGCTCGAGGTTGATTTCGATACCGCGCGGCGTTTGTTTACGCTGATTTCAGCCCTTCATTGGAAAGGCTGAACCATTGACGGGCGCGCGGAAAGTGCAAGCTGTACTCTTTGCCTGCGCTATGAATGCGGTACGCTCGCCAATGGCCGAGGCGCTGGCGCGGCATTACTTTGGTCAGACGCTTTATATCCAATCAGCCGGCATTCGAAAAGGCAGTGTCGATGGCTTTGCGCTGTCGGTCCTCGATGAACTCGGTATCGATGCTAAAAGCCATAAGCCGCATACGCTTGAAGAATTAGCCGAATGGGAAGGCCTCAATTTCGATTTAATCATTACGCTTTCACCCGAAGCCCATCACGCGGCCTTGGAATTAACCCGCACGGCTTCCGTGGATGTTGAATATTGGCCCACCCCTGATCCATCGGTGATAGAGGGCACCCGCGAGACCAAGCTCGACGCCTATCGTGCCGTGCGCGATAAATTATCGACCCGTATTTTGGAGCGGCTTAGCGTTTAAGTTCTATTCTCGACGTAAAATGTGCTCGACGAACCAATCGGCCCAAGGTTTTGTCTTGAAACTATGTTCGAGCGCTTCCGGATCATAGATGGTTTCGACCCAAGTTTGGAAATCGATGCCCTTCTCCAATCCCTCGACCCGGTAGCGTTCAAAAAACGCGTCCAAGATCCCTGTTTTAGCGAATTTGAAATGCCCGTAGCGCCATGAGAGCTGTTTAAGGGCTTCATCCAGCGGGCGCTGTTCGTGAACGAGTAAATACAGCGTTGCCATAAAGCCCGCACGATCCGCTCCCGATTTGCAATGCGCGAGGACGGGGTAGGTGAGACCTTCAAAAAAGACCTTTGCTGAGGCGATTCTTTCCCGATCAGGCGCGCCGCGCGAGCGGATGACGAAATCGACCAGTTGCAAATTCGACTGTTCGCAAGCCTCCCGTTCGAGGGGCCAGGACCCAAATTCACGACCACCGCGCAGATTCACGACGGTTTTCACGCCATCACGGCCTGATTGATGCAATTGGCCGGGTGTAGGCTGGGCCGCACGCCAGAACTGCGGTGAAACGCGGTGCTTATTGAGATAAATCAGCCTAAAAATGCCATGATCGACGAAAACCATATCGATCCACGCCCAAATCCGTTGGAAAAAGCCTGTTAATGGCCGATCCCATCGCGCAATATTGGCGTCGCGACGGGCCTGTCGATAGGCGGGGGTGGTCAGTTTTTTGAGCACGATCAACAAATAACCCTGTCTTGCCGCAAATAGGCCCGACTTTTGTAAACTATCTCTGTCATTCGCCCTGTCCCTACCAGTGCGCCTCAGGCAGGGCAAGCCGGAGATGGCTTTTCGACGCAAGGCAAACATGGTAACGACAGGCCGTCTTATCCAACCTAAAAGGGTTTTCTTTCATGACCTATCTTGATTATTCAGCGCTTGAGCAAGCTCCCCTTCAGACGGAGCCCTATGAGTATCTGATCGTCGAGAAGTTTGTAAAACCTGAAAAATTCGCGGAAGCCATGGGTGATTTTCCTGCGGTGCCCGGTCCGGGTTCGCATCCGCCATCGCAGCTTTCAATCAGCGGCAAATTCAAAGCCTTGCTGGATGAGTTGCAGGATGAAGCCTTTCGCAAAGCGATTGAGAAAAAGTTCAACATTGATCTCACAGGTCGTCCGACCATGTACACGGTACGTGGTTTCTTGCGCTCGACCGATGGCAGCATCCATACGGATAGCGAGACCAAGATCATCACCGTGCTTCTCTATCTGAACGAAGATTGGGGCGCCGAAGGCGGCAAATTGCGTATTTTGCGCAATGGTACCGATCTTGAGGATTATGTTGCTGAAGTTCCACCATCACTGGGCACGTTGCTGGTGTTTAAGCGCTCGGACAAGTCCTGGCACGGACACAAGCCGTTTGAAGGCCAGCGCCGCGTGGTGCAGATGAATTGGGTGCTTGATAATGATGTTGTGAATCGCGAACAGCGCCGCCATTCGCTTTCAACGCAGTTCAAGAAGCTAAAGAACTTCCTGACGGGTCGCGCTGCCTGAGCAGCCATTGCTTCCGGATCAAACCGCCTAAAATCACAAGGGTCGCGCCGAAGGCTCCGGCCCATTGTTCGCCGTTTTCGCTCAATGCGTTGATCACAGTTTCCGGCATCCACGCATCCGAATAAGCGAGTTGCCCTGCCGACCAGCCGATAAGCCCCGCGCCGATAAAGACAAGCGCCGGATAGCGTTCAATCCATGCGCCGATCGCATCCGCTCCCCAGACGATGAGGGGCACGGACATCAAAAGGCCCAAGGCAAGAAAGATAGGCGTATCATGGGCAATGCCAACGATCACGAGCACATTATCAAGGCTTAGGACAATATCGGCCATCGCAATGGCGCGGACGGCGTGCCACAACCGATCATGCGCGGATATGGTGTCAGAATTATCTTCGGGACTGCTTAAAATCAGGCTGGTGGCAATCCATACCAACAGGATAGCGCCAATTAGCTTGAGCCCGGCTAACGATAAAATGGGGATGGCGATCGCCGAGAAAATCAGCCTTAATCCGATGGCTGTTGCCGCGCCGAGCACCATGCCGAGCCGTCTTTGATGGCGAGGCAAATTCCGGCAAGCCAATGCAATGAGGATTGCATTGTCGCCCGATAAAAGAAGATTGACCCAAAAAACATCCAGAAGGGTCAGCAAAGCCGAGCTGTCCTGTATCATTGTCGCCTGCCTATCGCTTCTCACGGCCGAGAGCAACCGCCTCTCACCGCCAAGCGTAACTCTTGGCCCATCGACACGGATAGGCTGAACCGTTATGATGTAAATTAAGTCATGCGGGCGTAGTTCAATGGTAGAACGGCAGCTTCCCAAGCTGCATACGAGGGTTCGATTCCCTTCGCCCGCTCCAAACAAACTATTGGCTCTATTGCCGATCGTGAGGGTTACAAGAATTGCGCCATTATTTGGTCCTTGGCCTTTGGTGGGCAACTGGATTGGCTGTGGTCTTTGCAGGGCTCATATTGTGGTCCGCGCGTGGCGAGCGGGTATTTAGTGATCTCGTAAGCGCTACCATCTCGTGGTGCCTGTAAGGAATTCTAATGGCGCGTCCCAAACTTATCCTTCCACTCATCGCCTTCTTGTTGAGTCTCATCGTTTTGGGTGTCGCTTGGTTTGCCTTTGATCCGATGGGTGAGACAGGATCATCAGCAATTGGCGGGTCCTTTGTGCTGACTGCGCAAGATGGCCGCAAAATAACCGAGAAGGATTTATTGGGCGGCCCAAGCCTTGTATTTTTCGGTTTTACCCATTGCCCTGACGTATGCCCCACAGCCCTTTATGAAATAGGCTTGATCTATAAAGCGATGGGCAAGGATGGTGATAGGCTTAAAACCTATTTTGTGACGGTTGACCCCGAGCGCGATACGCCATCGGTGATAAAGGATTATCTTTCCGGATTTGATGCACGGATTACGGGTCTATCCGGTGATGTCGCCGCCATAGCCTCGACGGAAAAAGCCTATCGCGCCTATGCCAAAAAAGTACCGCTTGAAACCGGCGGCTATACGATGGACCACACCGCCATCATCTATCTCATGGATGGCAAAGGACGCTTCCTCTCAAGCCTCAATATTGATCGCCCGCCCGAGGAAAATGCCAGACTGATTGCCAAATATTTTTAAGAGATTTTTGTAGCCATACGCCTCGATGTTCGCGAATGGCCATGTTCTGTCTTTCGCCAAAGGGAGGGTGCCACAATAAACTCCCAAAGCGCGCGCCATGCGGCGACACATTTTAGCAATGAATAAAGCACAAGGCTGATGCAATCTAAGATGTGAAATTTCAGCCCGCGACACCGCATGCCTGCTCTCATCGTGATATAAGAAACAATACAGTGGCACACGAAAACAAACCCAATGAAGCTCCATTGGATTATTCCAAGCAATGATATCGAATCGTTCATTGAGTGTGTTGTAATGACCCAACCAAAAGCGATAACAGCCAAGGGGTGGAACATCGCCGAAGTGATCGATGAAAGGCTTATTACGGCGATTTGAAATTGCATCGCTCGTGACGTCTTGGCTTGTTTTAGGCCTAAGGGACGCGCAATCACCATCGCTGTTTGCATCCAGCCTTTAAGCCATCGGGTACGTTGATTGAGCCAAGCTTTTATCGTATTGGGGGCTTCCTCCCATGTGGTGGAATCAATCACTGCCGTTTCATATCCAAGGCGGGCAAGGCGTAAGCCAAGATCGGCATCTTCGGTTACATTCCAAGGGTCCCAAGCAAAACACGCCTCTAATGTTGAGCGTCTAAAATGGTTTGATGTCCCTCCGAGGGGAATAGGTTGCCGGGTGTTGGACATTCCGGGGAGCAATGCGTCAAAAAGGCTCGCATATTCCAAGGCGAACATGCGACTGATCCATCCATCAGCCATATTATCGATTGCTAAGCGCCCCTGCACACATCCGAGCCTCTTGCCGCCATGATAGAAACATGTTGCCGCTTTTTTTAATTGATCAGGATCTGGTTCATCTTCTGCATCATAAATAACAATGTAATCGCCTTTAGCATAAGCAAGTCCCACATTAAGAGCCCGTGGCTTTGTTCTGGGGTTCATAAGTGGGCAAACAATAATGTCAAATATTGCTGGAAGCTCCTCCATGATTAAAGCTAGCCGTGTTTCAATGTCATCCATTTCAACAAGGATTTTGATTTCTAATTTCGCTTTAGGATAATCAATTTTTTTGAGCCGTTCGATCAGTTTAGAAATTATTTTTTTCTCGCGATAAAGCGGAACTAAAATCGTATAATTTGGCAGATCCTGATCAACTAATGTTAAATGTATAGGACTTCTGTTTGACATACGCCTCACTGCAGCAGCTTTAAGGACGATGGATGGAATGCCTGGGAACAGCGTTAATAAGAATACAGATGAATGCCAAATCGATGGAGACATGACGGATAGAAATAAAAAGAACGCAAAAAATAGTGAGAGACAGGCTGAAACATTCATTCCCTTTTGATGGGCTGAAAGATGAGGCGC
>DAIOVR010000035.1:9152-18944 GCA_036758905.1 Beijerinckiaceae bacterium
TTTTTAGCCTGAAAGAAAGAGCAAAGATTGATCGAAGAAGGTTCACCAGCCCTACATTTTTTGTCAGCTTGTCCAAAAAACAAGGATGGATGCAAAGATGCTTATTTTATTCGTCAAACCACCTTCCCTCTTTCGGGTAAATTGCTTTATGGTCCGCCACCTTCGCTCGCTGGCTGAAGGCTCGTTTTCTGTCGTACCGAAAGTATCCCATGTCGATTGCCGATCTTATCCAGACCCCTGATCTTGTTGCCAACGCTCAGCAATCGGCCGCTTGGCCGTTTGAAGAAGCCCGCAAATTGGTCGAGCGCGTCAAACGCACGGGGCAAAAGAGCGTGCTGTTTGAGACCGGTTATGGCCCCTCGGGCCTGCCGCATATCGGCACGTTCGGCGAGGTCGCCCGCACCACCATGGTCCGCAATGCCTTCCGGATTTTGACCGAAGACAAGATCCCAACCCGGCTTTTGTGCTTTTCCGACGATATGGATGGTATGCGCAAAGTGCCTGACAATGTGCCGAACCGCGATCTTTTGGCCGAGCATCTGCATCGGCCCTTGACGCGGGTTCCTGATCCTTTTGGCGAGTTTGAAAGCTTCGGCCACCACAACAATGCCATGCTGCGCCGCTTTCTGGATACGTTCGGTTTTGAATATGAATTCGCCAGCGCCACCGATTATTACACCTCCGGCAAGTTTGACGATATTTTGCGCCGGATGGCCGAGCGCTATCAGGCGGTGATGGACATTATGCTGCCAACTTTGGGCGAGGAGCGCCGCTCGACCTATAGCTGCTTTTTGCCTATTTCACCCACCACGGGCCGCGTTCTCTATGTGCCGATGAAGCAGGTGGATGGCAAAAACCACACCGTCACCTTTGCGGATGAGGATGGTTCCGATGTCACCCTTCCGGTGACGGGCGGTCATGTAAAGCTGCAATGGAAGCCGGACTTCGGCGCACGCTGGGCAGCCCTTGGTGTCGATTTTGAAATGTATGGCAAGGACCATCAGCCGAACACGGTCGTCTATGATTCGATCTGCAATGCGCTTGGCGGTGTTGCACCCGAGCACTTTGTCTACGAGCTTTTCTTGGACGATAAGGGCCAGAAGATTTCAAAATCAAAGGGCAATGGCATCACGATTGATGAATGGCTGAAATATGCAAGCCCCGAGAGCCTCGCGTTGTTCATGTATTCGAAACCGCGCGAAGCCAAGAAACTCTATTTCGATGTGATTCCGCGCCAGGTGGATGATTATCTTACCTTCCTCGAAAAATTCCCAGGGCAGATTGTCAAAGAGCAGCTCGGCAATCCGGTGTTTCATATTCATGGGGGCCAACCGCCAAAGGTCGAGTCGATTTCGGATGCCGAGAACCATTCGACGACCGTGACTTTTGCGATGCTGTTGAATTTGGTGGCGGTTGCGAACTCCGAGGACCCCCAAGTTCTGTGGGGCTTTATCCGCCGCTATTCCTCAACCGTGTCGGCTGAGAACCATCCGGGTCTTGCCAAAATGGTTGGTTACGCCATCGCCTATTACCGCGATTTTGTTCGACCAGCCAAAGTCTATCGCGCACCTACCGAGCAAGAGCAGGCTGCCCTTGCTGATCTCGCCAAGGCGCTTGCTGAGCATGCCGGTTCAACCGATGGTAATGCGTTGCAGGCGGTCGTCTATGAAGTTGGTCGCGCTCATTTCCCCGATCTTTCGGGGAAGACGAAAAGCCCAGACGGACGCCCAGGCGTATCGCAAACCTGGTTCGCCACGATCTATCAGGTTCTGTTAGGGGCCGATCGGGGACCGCGATTTGGTTCGTTTGCAGCCCTTTATGGCGTCAACGAGACCTGCGCCCTGATCCGCAAAGGATTGGACGGAACGCTTTTGTCCGAACACCAGCAATTCCTCGATAGCCGAACGTAATGAGCGCTCGGCCTATTGGGCAGCCCAAAGAATTCGGGCGATCCAAAGCGTTTCCGCAACCGCGAAGGTGGCATCTGGAAGCCCGTGACGGAAGGGTGCCACGTCCACGCTATGCATGGTTTTGCGTTTCAGCGTTCCGCCCATCAGCTCGCCCGCTTTCGTTTTAACAAGCACGCGGTCGCCTCGACGAACCGGAACATTCTGCGCGCATACGATGATATCGCCCTCGCGATACATTGGCATCATACGCTCGGTGGCAATCTCAACCGCGAAGACGATCTCGGCAGGAAGGTCCGGAAACGACACTTCATCCCATTTGTTCCCAATCGGTTTGCCGTCTTCGTCAAACGCCGAGGCGGCATCCGCCAGATTGATGACGGGAATGGCGCGGCTTGGCACAGGGGGGCGGTCGACCATCAACAAGGCAATGAAGGTATCAAGGTCGGTTGTTGTCGCCTCGAGGATTTTTGAAATTGATTCGGTTGAGGGCCAACGAAGCCTTCCATCGGTTGATGCCCGCTTCGATTTATTGAATGTCGTTGGGTCAAGACCCGCCCGACGAGCCAGACCTGACGCTGAGAGACCATTGCGTGCAGCAAGCAAATCAATAGCTTTCCAAATACGCGGATGAGATAACATGGCGAAACCTTTCAAAAAAGGATATTAATCAATAATAATTAGCATAATAGGTAATTAATCCGAAAATTTGCAAGCACATTTTGTAATAAAACTAAAAATTTCCCTTAGGGCATTTGCGAGCCTTTAAAGCTTCGCCTAAATTCACCTAAACAGAGTGATTTTCATGGCAATTTTTAAAATATTATCGGTCATTCAATGGAAAGAGGCGCAAGCGGCCGGGATCTTTCATGGCGCCCCGATTGATCTGGCTGATGGCTTTATTCATTTTTCTACCACCGAGCAGGTAGAAGAAACGGCCCGCAAGCACTTTAAGGGGCAGGATGAGCTCTTGCTGGCGACCATCGACGAGACACGACTCGGCGAAGCATTGCGCTATGAACCTTCGCGTGGCGGACAGCTTTTTCCGCATCTTTATGGGTCAATGCCACTTTCAGCTGTAACTCATATTGTTCCATTACACATGGAGTCCGATGGGTACCATCGCTTTGAAGGATTATTGATTTGACCTCGCTGTATCGAGTTGCGTTCAAGGCCCTTAAAAATATGGATACGGAAGCGGCCCATGGTCTTGCCATCGGCGCGATGAAGCTTTTGCCGAAGACACCGACAAAGCCTGATGATCCGCGATTAGCGATCTCCGCTTTTGGCATTGGCTTTCCAAATCCGATCGGCCTTGCTGCCGGCTTTGATAAAAATGCCGAAGTGCCGGACGCCGCTTTACGCTTAGGCTTTGGTTTTTCGGAAGTTGGCACGCTGACGCCTCGGCCACAATCGGGTAATCCAAAGCCGCGTATTTTCCGCCTTCTGAAAGACGAGGGCGTTATCAATCGGCTCGGTTTTAACAATGGCGGTCACGCCCCCGCCTTTGAACGATTGCAAGCGCGAGCCTCGCGTCCCGGTATTGTTGGCGTCAATGTTGGCGCTAACAAAGACACTGTTGATCGAGCAGCAGATTATGTCTCCGGCATTCGCATGTTTGCGGGCTTGGCCTCTTATTTTACGATCAATATTTCATCGCCCAACACGCCCGGTCTCAGAGACCTCCAAAGCGAAGCGGCATTGGATGATTTGCTGGCGCGTTCGATTGATGAACGCAATCAATGCGCGCCAACCTTTGGGCGCAAACCAATCCTTTTGAAGATAGCGCCGGATCTCACCCTTGATGCTCTGGATGCTCTCGTCAAGGTTGCCCGCCATCGCGGTGTCGATGGACTCATTGTATCGAACACAACCATTCGACGACCTACCAGCCTAAGGGAAGCAACGCTTCGTTTCGAAAGCGGAGGTCTATCGGGAAAGCCGTTGTTTCCGCTTTCGACCCGCATGCTAGCAGAGACCTATTTAAGGGTTGAAGGCCAGTTTCCTTTGATCGGTGTCGGTGGCATTGATTCTGCGCGTGCAGCCTTCAGCAAGATTGAGGCAGGTGCGAGCCTCATCCAACTCTACTCAGGGCTAATCTATAATGGCCCGGGCCTTATTGGTGAAATTAAGCGTGGGCTGATTGAGCGGATGGAAAAAGAAAATGTGACATCGCTTACATCTGTCGTCGGACGCGCCGCAAAAGAATGGCTTGAATGGCCAATTGAGGGAATGAGTTAAGAACGGAACGCTTGTCGCGCCAGAGATGGAAATGCAAGCCATTGAGCAATGCCGCGAATAGCCAAGAACGCTAGGATTGAAATCCAAAGTCCGGCATTTCCCATGTCACCTACTATGGCAAAGGTTATGAAATAGAGGGCGAGCGAAAGCAGCATCAGGTTGCGCATCGCTTTTGTCCATGTGGAGCCGATAAAAATTCCATCAAAGGCGAAGGCCAAGGCGCCTGCCACAGGCGTCATTGCGGCATAGATCAGATAGTGCCCGGCATAATCGCGAATGTCAGCATTGGCCGCGATCGCGGCAATAATGACATTTCCAATTCCGATCAGCCCCAAAGTCAGCACCAAGCCTGTCCAAAAGCTAAAATGCAAGACGAGCGAAACACTCTTGCGAAATCCGGATTCATCCCGCGCGCCAATCGCTTGGCCACATATTTGCTCGCCCGCGGTGGCATAGCCATCGAGAAAATAGACAGCCACCAGAAACAGCATATTGAGCACTTGATTAGCAGCCAGCGTTACATCGCCTTGGCGCGCACTTTGAGAGGTAAAAAAGCCAAACGCTGTCAGCAATGCAAGCGTGCGGATCATAATGTCGACATTCACGACCAATAAACGCTTCATCGCTTTGCCATTAAAAATATCGCTGATGGCAATCTTTCCACGAAAGCCACCTAAGCGCGCGGTAATCAACAGACCGAGCATAGTTCCAACGCCATCGGCGATCAGTGTACCGATGGCTGCGCCTGCAATGCCATAACCGGCAACCACAACGAGAAGTAGGGCAAGGACGATTTTTACGACATTGATCGCAACTTGCAGCACCAATCCAAGATCGGTTCGTCCGCATCCAATGAGCGAACCTAGAATCGCATAATTGGCCAAAGCCAAGGGCGCAGCCCAAATGCGGATCATGATGTAAATCCGCGCTGCCCGATCAACCTCCGCGCTTGGCGCAAGCAGATAGAGCGCTAGGTCGGTAATAGGCCCGCGCATAACGATAAGAATAAGTCCCAAAGCAACGGCTACCGTTAACGCTCGGTAGCGCGTTAGCTTAACTTCCATATCTAATCCGGCACCAAAGGCCTGCGCAGTAAGGCCAGCCGTGCTTGGTCGTAAAGAACCAAGTCCCCAAAAGATAAAATCGAAGAAAATAGCACCAATCGCAACGGCGCCTAACATGGGGATATCGTTAAGCCGACCAATGGCTGTTGTATCCATCAGCCCCAAAAGCGGCTCGGTTATATGGGCCAGCATAATGGGAACTGCGAGGGTCAGAAATCGCCGCGCCGTTGCCTCTACGGGCTGAGCTTTATTCGCTTGTTCTTCGAACACTGAATTACTGGCTCGTGTCCTGAACCGTATTCCATTGTCCGGATGCAATTTTGGAAGCAGCGATCACCGCTTGGGTTCGGCTATCCACATCAAGCTTTTGAAGAATGGCTGACACATGGGCTTTGACGGTCGCTTCAGAAACCGAAAGTTCATAAGCGATTTGCTTATTGAGCAGGCCCGTCGATAACATCATTAAAACGCGCACCTGCTGCGGTGTTAGGCTCGCAAGACGGCGCACCATATCGCTCGTCGTCGCATCCGGTGCCGACGTTAAATCAATATCATCGGGCGTCCAGCTTCCGCCATCGAGCACCTGTTGGATGGCCGAACCCATGGCCGCACCATCCAATGATTTTGGGATATAGCCCGAGGCGCCTAGTTCGATGCAGCGACGAATAACCGTTCGGTCTTCATTGCCGGAAACGACAATAACGGGTGTAGCGGGATGGGAAGCGCGTAAATATAGCAGGCCGGAAAAGCCTTGTACGCCGGGCATTGTAAGATCCAGTAGAACGAGATCGATATCACCGCCGGAAAAAGCTGGGGCCAATTCTTCGAAACTCCCTGCTTCGATAATCTCAACGGTTCCCAACAAAGCGGTGATGGATGTGCGCAACGCACCCCTAACCAATGGGTGATCGTCCGCAATGACAATCCGCATCTCTGCCTCGGCCAAACCTATCCTCCCGCGTCATTCTTTTTAAAAACAACAAAGCCTTGCACCTATCATTCCGCCTCAGGAGGCTCGGCGCAAGCATCAATTATGAAACTTTCAAGAAATTATGCCTTTTTCCGTCCCTGGCGGGCCAAGGCTTCTAATGTTTCAAGCGTGTCCGCCTCGCGCGGGGGCTTATCCCACCTTAGCCGTGAAATGCGGGGGAAGCGCATAGCTAACCCGCTTCTATGGCGCGTTGATGCGCCGATACCCTCAAAGGCAACCTCGAAAACCAACCCTAATTCTGGTTCATGGGTCACTTCACGCACAGGTCCAAACCGATTGATCGTGTTCTTGCGAACAAATCGGTCAATCTCGGCGAGCTCTTGATCGGTAAATCCGAAATAGGACTTTCCGACGGGAACGAGTTCGCTGCCTTTCCAAACGCCAAACGTGAAATCGGAATAAAAAGAGGAGCGTTTACCATGCCCGCGTTGGGCATACATAAGGACGGCGTCGACGATAAAGGGATCTCGTTTCCATTTAAACCAGAGACCCTTCGGGCGTCCTGCGAGATAGAGACTATCGCGACGCTTGATCATACATCCTTCAATGGCCTCCGCGTCGCGCGGCGTTACCGTTTTCTCAGGGGCAGATCTTAGGTCATGCAGTTGATCCCAATCATCGAAGGTGATCAGGGGAGAAAGGTCGACACGTGAGGATTGCAGATCTCCGATTAATTTTTCCAAAGCGCGTCGGCGTTCATAAAACGGCCTTTCTCGCATATCTTGTCCATCCGTAACCAAGACGTCATAGGCTCGAATGGCCGCCGGATATTCGCTCAGGATCGAAGGGGAAAGCTTTTTCCGGTTCAGGCGTTGTTGGAGCGCATTGAAACTCTCAATCTTGCCATCGCGAATAATCAGTAATTCACCATCAATGGTTCCGTTTAATCCCTTCAATTCTTCAACCACATCGGGAAAAGCTGCTGAAATATCATCTCCTGTTCGCGAATAGAGCCGAGTTATTTTTGATCCGCTTTCATCGATACCCGATGATGCTTGTATGCGGATACCATCCCATTTCCACTCTGCGATAAAATCAGTAGGGCTGAGTGTTGCGAAATCATTTTCTTCAATCGCATGGGCGAGCATGACGGGGCGAAACGGTGCAGGATGATGCGTCGATGGTCGCGGTCCTTTACCTTCCAGCCATTGAAAGAGCGGCTCAAAAGGTGGCTCTAATCCGTGCCAGATCTGTTCAATGGCATCGACATCCATATCCGCCAATTGCGCCAAAGCCGTCTTGGCGAGCCGCGCGGAAACGCCAATGCGCAAGCCGCCCGTAATCAGTTTTAAAAGCGCCCAACGTCCTGTTTCATCCAGACGATCCAAGAGGTCTGCCAATAGGGTAGGAACCTCGGCCTTTTTAGCATTGGATAAAAGCGTGACGATTTCACCCAAGCCGAGGGCATGGTTTGTTGGAGCTGTTTCGCGCTTTGGCCACATCAAGGCAACGGTCTCGGACAAGTCGCCGACATAATCGTAAGACAGCGCGAACAAGGTAGGATCGGTGCGTTCGGCGATTAAGGTCCGGATCATAGCGGGCTTGGCATGAAGAAAATCGAGCGTGCCCGTAATGGAGGCCAAGCCATATCCACGATCTGGGTCCGGCGTCGATGCAAAATAATCCGCCAAGAGCCTTATCTTAGCATTACGGCGGGGTTCATAGGCCAATCGGTCGAGCAAAGCGGCGAAGCGATTCATGAGGCTTGAGCCTCCGGCTCTGTTTCGCCTTCATCGCCATATCCGACCATGTTCAAGGGCTGGGCGTTAAGCCCCACGCTTTGGCACCAATGCACGAGGGCATCTTCTTGGCCATGGGTTACCCAAACTTCAGAAGCTTGCGTTTCAAGGATTGTGCGCTGTAAGTCCGGCCAATCCGCGTGATCGGAAACAACCAAGGGCAATTCAACGCCGCGCTGGCGTGCTCGCGCTCTGATCCGCATCCAACCGGACGCAAAACACGTTACTGGATCGGGAAATTTTCTAGCCCATACATCCTGAATGGCGCTTGGTGGACATAGAATGATAGCCCCTTGCAGATCCTCTTTGGGGACACCTGCAACGGGTTTTAGAAGTCCAAGCCTCGCCCCACGATTGGCATAATAATTAGTCAGCTTTTCTAAAGCACCATGAAGATAGAGTGGCGCATCATATCCGGCTTGGCGGATAAGCGCGATCACGCGTTGGGCTTTTCCAAGCGAATAGGCACCGACCAAATGCGCGCGTTCGGGAAAGAGCTTCACTGAACGCAAAAGTTTTTGAACTTCTTCGGCCAAGTCCGGATGGGTAAAGACAGGCAAACCAAAGGTCGCTTCGGTTATAAAAACATCGCAGCGCTGCGGTTCAAAGGGCAGGCAGGTGGGGTCTGCCGCCCGCTTATAATCGCCGGATACGATAATTTTTAGACCTTTGGTCTCAACGGCAATCTGTGCGGAGCCTAAGACATGACCTGCTGGGTAGAATGTAAATCGAACGTCGTTGATCTCGATGCTTTTACCCAATTGGGCAGTCTGCGTTTGTCCGGCAAAATGCTCGCCATAGCGAATACCCATAATCCTGAGCGTCTCTTGGGTTGCTAAAACGGAGCCATGGCCCGCCCGTGCATGGTCGGAATGGCCATGGGTGATCAGGGCGCTGTCAACCGGAAGCACGGGATCGATGAAAACATCCGCAAGCGGGCAATAAAGCCCTGCAGGTTGGGGGATGAGAAGGTCGGATGGCCGCATGGGGTATAGTCTACCGCAAATAAGTGCAACGCCGGAAGCTTCTCGTGCATAAAGTATGCAATCAGCAGTTGACCCGTGAAGCAAATTGGATTCGGATTGGGCGATGGAACCAATTCTACCAAAGCCCGATGATATTACGCCGACAACGCTGAAACAGATCGGCGCACTTCCTGTCGTTTGCGAGCCTAATGGACTATGGAAAGTCACATTAATTACCACGCGGGACTCTGGCCGCTGGTCGATTCCAAAAGGTAATCCGATTAAAGGGCTCTCAAGGGCCGAAGCAGCGGCGATGGAAGCCTATGAAGAAGGCGGCTTTATCGGCAAAATGGTCAAGCGCCCCATCGGGTCGTATTTGTTTTGGAAACGCCGCTCCGGCCATTGGGAACTTGCGAATGTTTCTGTTTATCTTTTAAAAATTGAATCGCGTGCGGAGGAATTCAAAGAAAAGGGACTTCGCCAAATCCAGACCTTCAGTTTTGAAGATGCCGATGAGGCGATTGTTGAGCCGGGGCTGAAGACCATTTTGCAGCTCGCCGATGAAAAGTTAAACCGTGCGCGTCGTTAATCGGTCAACATGCTGATCCTAATCATTCGACGCTTGGTAGGTTTGCTGGCAACGCTAGCGGTGGCCAGTATTCTTGTTTTCTTCTTGCTTGAAATTTTGCCCGGTGATCCGGCTCAATTAATTCTTGGAACCGATGCGCGCCCTGATACGCTGCTCGCCCTTCGTCATGAAATGGGACTTGATCAGCCTATTCTAACGCGCTTGCTGCAATGGATCGGCGAACTGTTGACGGGTAATTTAGGCATGAGCCATACCTATCACGTCCCTGTTGCGACATTGATAGGCGAGCGCTTACC
>DAIOVR010000036.1:0-18846 GCA_036758905.1 Beijerinckiaceae bacterium
ATTGGCGCTCCCAAGGGGAGTCGAACCCCTGTTTTCGCCGTGAGAGGGCGACGTCCTGGGCCACTAGACGATGGGAGCGTTCAGCGCTTTTTGGCCGAGGGGTGTCGTATAGGCTCGATAGCGCGGTGCGTCAAACGGTGATCTGTCCGTTAAGGTACGACCGAAGGAATTGAGATCAGCCGACGATTTGGGTCGCTTGATTGCTTTGGACTGTGCTATTTGGCTTTTCATGCGTAAAAATCGAATGTTTGTTGAAGATCCCCCTGTTCCCGTTTCTGATCCGATGGAGGCCGAGCCGCTTATCGTTTCCGAAGACGGAGCGCTTGTTGTGGGCGAGAAAGAGGCTGGCGAGAGGCTTGATCGCTTTTTGGCCCTTCGTCTGCCCGAGCATTCGCGTACGCGGCTTAAAAGCCTCATTATCGATGGTCATGTGCAGCTGGGGGCTGCGACGATTACTGATCCGGGTACTAAGGTGAGTGCCGGATCCCTTGTCACCATTGCATTGCCCGAAGCGGTTCCGGCGGAACCTGCAGGCGAGCCCATTCCATTGGTTGTTGTCTATGAGGATGATGATCTTTTAGTCATCGATAAGCCGGCGGGTTTGGTTGTTCATCCCGCCTCCGGCCACGCGACGGGTACGTTGGTCAATGCGTTGATTGCCCATTGCGGCGATAGCCTGTCCGGTATTGGCGGCGTGAAGCGGCCTGGCATTGTTCATCGGCTCGATAAGGATACATCGGGTCTTTTGGTTGTGGCCAAAAACGATGCGGCCCATAAGCATCTCGCCGATCAGTTTGCCGATCATGGCCGAACGGGTCCCTTGCAGCGTGCCTATTCGGCCCTTGTTTGGGGCGTGCCCTCGCGGCCCCATGGCGTTATTGATGCGCCGATTGACCGCTCCACCACGCACCGCGACCGTATGGCGGTCGTCAAGCCGGGCAAGGGCCGTGAGGCGCTTACCCATTTCACCGTTGAAGATCAGTTTTTGGGGCGGGATGGCGAGCCGTTGATTGCTCTTGTCACCTGCCGGCTTGAAACCGGACGCACCCACCAAATCCGCGTCCATATGGCGCATATCGGCCATGCTCTGGTCGGAGATCCGGTGTATGGGGCGGGATTTCGTACGAAAGTGGCCCGTTTGGATGGCGAGGCGAGGGCGGCTGTGGAAACATTTTCCCGTCAGGCGCTTCATGCGAGGGAACTTGGGTTTATGCATCCGCGTTCCAAAGAAACACTTCATTTCGAAAGTGCCTTGCCGGGTGATTTCAGCGCATTATTGAAAAGTTTGAGTGTTAACTAAAATAGTCTGTTTGCAATTGTGCAAGAAAAAGGGATTGCCTGCCCTCTTTCGGTCATTTTTTTGCGCACTATATGTATCCAAGCGGAAGGTTGGCCGTAAGCTAGCCTGGCGGGTGTCTTTTAGGCGCCGTAAATGGAGGACGAGATGGCATCATCAACAATGCCCATGATTTCAGCAGAGGGCGGTCTTGCGCGCTATTTGGCCGAGATCCGTCGCTTTCCCATGTTGCAGCCGCAAGAGGAATTCATGCTCGCCAAACGCTGGCGGGAGCATGACGATGCCGAAGCCGCGCACAAACTTGTAACATCCCACCTGCGGCTCGTCGCTAAGATTGCTATGGGCTATCGGGGCTATGGTCTGCCGATCGGCGAAGTGATTTCCGAGGGCAATGTTGGGCTCATGCAGGCCGTTAAGCGGTTTGAGCCCGATAAAGGGTTCCGTCTTGCGACCTATGCGATGTGGTGGATCAAGGCCGCCATTCAAGAATATATTTTGCGTTCGTGGTCGCTTGTTAAGATGGGCACCACGGCCAATCAGAAGAAGCTGTTCTTTAATTTGCGAAAAGCCAAGAGCCAGATTTTGGCGCTGGGCGAGGGTGATCTTCGTCCCGATCAGGTCAAGATCATTGCAACCAAGCTGGGCGTTGAAGAGCAAGAAGTGATCGAGATGAATCGTCGCCTTGGGGGTGACTCATCATTGAACTCTCCTTTGCGAACAGATTCCGAAGGCGATGGCGAATGGCAGGATTGGCTAGTCGATGACAAGCCGAGCCAAGAGACGATCCTTGCGGATGATCAGGAATCATCCTGGCGGCATACGGCGTTGCAAAGCGCTTTGTCGGTTTTGAATCCTCGCGAGCGGCGTATTTTTGAAGCGCGTCGTTTGGCGGAAGATCCGATCACGCTTGAAGAGCTTTCGGAGGAATTTGATGTGTCGCGGGAACGTGTCCGTCAAATTGAAGTCCGGGCGTTTGAAAAGGTTCAGCAGGCGGTTCGTGAACAGCTGGTGGCGCGCGATATGCCACCCCAGCTTCCAGCTGCGGCCTTGTCGTTACCTGCCCGCTAAAAGCATCGAGGAATTATTGCCAGGTTTGCATCGCGTCTTCAAAGACGCGTTCGCCTGGCTTTCCTTTTTCAAACAGCAGCAAAGCGCGCTTGCCATTTGAATAGCGCATCGGGATCAAGAACCAGTTGCGACTGCGCAAGAGTTCAATATTGCGCTGCATATCCGCAGCAAGGCCATTAAGGCCAATCAGGAAGACATTGTCCGATACGGGAACAGCGATGCCGGCCAAGGTTGCGCCACGCGATTTTTCATCGACGCGCAATTCCGGAACGCTGATATCGCGCACTTTGCCATTCGGGTTATCGGCGGAAGGCGTCATCGTAATTTCGATAAGATGCGTATTGGCGGATGTTTGATCGCGGTTGCGTCTAAAGACAATATTGGCTGTAAGCCCCGCATCTCCCAAATCGACAGTAGCGCGAGCGCCAATATCCGATGATGTGGTGAGGGCGGATCGGATGGTTTCCAATTTCCAACTTACCTTACCCATTGTTCGCTTTGGATCGCCCACACCACCGGGCGGTTCTTCTAACAAGATTGCCCGTTGAATCAGGATATCCTGTTCGCTGCTATTATCGGTTGTATTTTGAGAGAGCCGCGAATTAGGCGTCTGTGTATTTGATGGCTCATCAGGAGCAATTGGCAATCGGTCGTTTAGTTTTTGCTCTGCAATTGGTGCATCCGATTGTGGCGTTTGAATACGGCTAGCCAATCGCTCTGTATTGCGTTGCGACAAATATTCAGAAACGCCACCAATGGCTGCTACTAAGGCTAAAATAACAAGGGCGATAATGCCAATGCGAAGCCACAAACCTTTGGCTTGTGGCGACAAACCGAACCCACGACGATGCGCTGCTAATCCGGAAGGAACGCCAGGTCGGATATCTGTTCCCCGATCGAGAGGTGCTGTTTCTTGCTCTTCCAAAATGACGGCTTCATCGTCTTGAATGAAGCTCTCACTAGGCGTTTGATCGATATCAGGATCAGCGCGATCAACCACCTCATCCGCGGTGATCTCCTCTTCCTGAAGAGGCTTAACAACGGGGCGCTCGGATGGCGTTGAGAGAGCAGGCTCCTGTTCTATTTCAACGGTAACCGTTTGTGGTGCCGATGCTATGCCGATGCCACCGAGCTCGGCATTTAACTTGGGCATCATTGGCGCGTGAAATGTATCATCCGCGGCAGGCCATTCGGCTCTTGGAAGGGCTTCAATCCTGATCGGAACGTCTGCTACAGGCGGTTCAATCGGAGCGATTGCCTCTACCTTCACAGGCTCAACGGTTTCTTGAACAGCAGGTTGGCTTGGTGTCGTTGCCGTCGGATTGGGCGTTAAAACCGCATTCTGTTTTTTATTACTCAGAATACGCCGCTCAACGCGACGAATCGCTGCTTCGAGATTGATGCGCTCTTTTAAAATATCTTTGTCGCTTCGAGGCGGGTCAGCCGCCCGCAATTGCTGGTCAAGCATCTTAACCAACCGATCATAGACCACTTTCCGCTCCTCCGGAGAGGCGTCGGCCAGCGGCTCAATCGTAGGAGAGATCAGCGCGTAATAATCGACCATCACGCGGTATTCACGATGAAAGTCTCAGAGCGTCAAGCCTCAAATGGATTTTGGACGAGGATTGTGTCTTCACGTTCGGGGCTCGTTGAAACGAGAGCTACGGGTGCGCCAATCAATTCTTCAACCCTGCGGACATATTTGATGGCTTGTGCCGGAAGATCTTTCCAAGAACGCGCGCCGCCTGTTACCCCTTCCCAGCCTTTGAACGTCTCGTAAATTGCTTCTACACGGGCTTGCTGGGCTTGGCTTGCGGGCAAATAGTCAATTTCTTTGCCGTCGAGTCGGTAGCCAGTGCAAATTTTAATCTCTTCAAAGCCGTCGAGGATATCGAGCTTTGTGAGCGCAATGCCATGGATACCCGATGTGCGCACCGTTTGCCGGACCAAAACCGCGTCAAACCAGCCACAGCGACGCTTGCGTCCCGTAACAGTGCCAAATTCGTGTCCGCGCACGCCAATGCGCTCGCCGATTTCGTCGTGCAATTCGGTCGGGAAGGGGCCTTCACCCACCCGCGTCGTGTAGGCTTTGGCGATACCTAAGACGTAACCAACTTGTCCCGGTCCAACGCCTGATCCCGTTGCTGCCTGTCCTGCTACTGTGTTGGATGAGGTGACATAGGGATAGGTGCCGTGGTCAACATCCAGCAACGCGCCTTGTGCGCCTTCAAACAAAATCCGCTTTCCAGCGCGGCGCTCTTCATCCATCAGACGCCAGATCACATCCATAAAGGGCAGAACCCGCGGGGCGATATCCATCAACTCCTTGATGATCGCTGAGGCTTCAAACTCTGGAAGACCAGCGCCGCGGCGCAATGCATTGTGATGCAAGAGAAGCCTCTCAACACGAGCAGGCAAAGCTTCTGGTTCTGCGAGATCCATCAGGCGAATAGCACGACGGCCTACTTTATCCTCATAGGCCGGACCAATGCCGCGTTTCGTGGTGCCGATCGTCGTGCCTACGGGACCTGATTCACGCAATCCATCCAATTCGCGGTGAACGGACAGGATTAAGGCGGCGTTTTCGGCAACCCTTAGATTGTCGCGCGTGATGATCACGCCTTGCTTGGCTAATCGGTCAATCTCCGCGGCGAGCGCATAGGGATCGAGCACGACACCATTTCCGATAATGCCCAGCTTGCCGGGACGTACGACGCCTGAAGGCAAGAGCGAGAGTTTATAGACATTCTCGCCAATAACGAGCGTGTGACCGGCATTGTGCCCGCCTTGGAAACGGACGACTGTGTCGGCCTGTTCCGACAGCCAATCGACCAATTTGCCTTTGCCTTCGTCACCCCATTGGGCGCCCACAACGACTACGTTACCCATCCGCTCATCCTTTCGGCAGCAAAAAGCCTCGGTCCATTCCGCAAGTCGGAACGCCGAGGCTTGCGGCAGACTGATAGTGTATTTTTTGGAAAATGGAAATTCCTTAGCCGCGAAAGCTTGGGGAAACGTGCAAATACCCGCTAAGCGCGCCCGCGAGCCGATTTGGTAGGCTTCACATAATGCGTGATGAAGTTGCGAATTTCCGTCAACCGACGATCTTCGTGAAGAATTTCGGCGTCCAATCCATGTTTCCAGGCCAGATCAAAGCGTTTCGGGTCCTCACCCATGGCGCGAAGGTCTTTGACATAGGTTGCGTGATCTTCTTCCGTCTGAAGAAAGCCCTCGGCGAGCAAAGTCGGCTTATAGCGATCAAGGATGACGGATAATTCGATCAGGCTGAATTCGGGGTGGTATTGGACGCCCCAAAAAATACCGCCATCCTGTCGAATTTCAGCGGCCTGGACGGGCGTGACATTGTTTTCAGCCAAGACGGTGATGTCATCGGGCAAAGTTGTGACGAGGTCGAGATGGATTGCGGGCGCATCCCATGAGGCGGGTCGACCAATCAGCAAAGGATGGGTTTGGCCAGCTTCCGTTTTGACGATATGGCGGGCAAAGCCCACTTCACGGCCTAAGGGATTGGCTTGGACATCGCCGCCTGAGGCCATTGCGCCCATTTGAAGGCCCCAGCAGGAGCCGAAAACAGGCGTATGCGACTTAAAAGCCGCCCGCATCAGTTCGACTTGACGGAGAATTTCGGGTGTTGCGTGATAGGCGTTCAGCGCTGAACCGGTGAGAAAAATACCGTCATAGCCTTCAAGACCTGCTGCATCTGGAATATTGGCCCCTTCATCGGCGGGAAGCGCGATGTCGTAGACCGCATCCTTCTCGATGCGTTGTAATACAGCCCCATAGGATTCCGCATAGGTTTTACCGAACGTATCGCGGTGACGCTCGCGCGGACCTTCAACATTGCCTTCGACGACGAGAAATCTAAGAGACATGGGCTATTATCCGGTAGGATTGAGTTGGACGCATATTGGGTATCATGCAGAGATAGGCACAGAAACGGTGAACTTAAATTTCTTTTAGACTTGAAGCGAGGCGAGGCCTAATTGTTCAACAACATCATGTAATCTTTTATCCCTCGTCCAGATCAACGTGCCCGGCTTTAGACGAGCGGAGGCGATGAGCTGGGTATCAACATATCCAATACCTCTGCTGAATAATTTTTCTTGTTCGATTAGATAGCGAACTTCTTGGTCACTTGCCAAATCGAGGCGGGGTAAATCGTCGAGACGTTCAAGAATAACACTGCGCTGGCGAAAAGAACCTAATGCGATTTCACCAATGATAAATGAATGGATTATTATTTCATTCGCTTCAAGAAGTTCTGAAAGCTTGAGATCTTTTAATCGAAAATGATCGATCCAGACGGATGTATCAGCGAGGATCATTGTGGGTCTGAGCGCCGCCGTGGTGTAACTTTGGCGTCGGGCTCGGTGCCGCCAAGCAGGGCTAAGCGTCGCGCACTTTCACGTTCGATAATTGCTTTAAGTCCCTCTTTTACAAGGGCGCTTGTTTCAACCAATCCGGTCAAAGCCCGGGCTTTGTCGATTAAAGTATCATCAATGGCAATCGTAGTCCGCATCGCAAAATTCTCCCATGTCGTATTTATAGCATCAAATGATGCTATTTTCTATGCCTTGATCAACACGACTTGCCCCTAGCCCCAAACCAGTCCAAAAGGCGGGTCATGATAGTCAAGCTTCCGGCCATTTTTAGAAAACTCGGCGCAAATCCTTATTTGTTGCTCATTCTTACCACGCTCATGTGGAGCGCGAACGGGATTGCGGGTCGCTTGGCCATTGGCGAAATTTCGCCGATGGTGATCGTATCCTTGCGCTGGCTTTTGGCTTCAACGCTGTTGTTTGCGTTCGCCCATAAGCAGATTGCAAAGGATTGGCAGGTTTTAAAGCACCATCTCTGGCTTGTGGCGTTTGGCGGCGTATTTGGATTTACGGCCTTTAATGCGCTGTTTTATCTCGCCGCCCATCACACAAGCGGCGTCAATATGACGATCCTGCAAGGCTCGCTGCCTATCTTCACACTCATTGGCGCGCTTGCCTTTCATCGCACTCGAATAAGTCTTTTAGGGGCGCTTGGTATTCTTTTAACGCTTGCAGGCGTTATGACGGTCGCCTCAAAAGGCGATTGGGATACGCTGATGAGCCTGTCCTTTAACGTTGGCGATATTTGGCTGATTGTTGCTTGTCTGCTTTACGCTGTTTTTACGCTCACACTCCGCAATCGTCCGAAAGTATCGGGCATCGGTTTTTTTGCGATTTTGGCGGTCGCAGCTTTTTTCGCAGCGATTCCTTTGATTGGTTGGGAGATAGCGAGCGGTGAAACGCAATGGCCTACACTGCGCGGATGGGAACTCTTGGCGTTTATCACGATTGGTCCATCGCTGCTTGCGCAATTGTTTTTCTTGCGGGCAGTTGATTTGATTGGCCCAAGCCGAGCTTCTGTTTTTACGAATTTGGTGCCGATCTTTGGGCCAATCATCGCCATTATTGTTTTAGGCGAAGTTTTTCATCCTTTTCATGCCGTAGCGCTTATTCTTGTGCTGGGCGGAATCGGGCTTGCCGAGTGGCGTCGCGCTTAAGCATAATTAGCCGATTGCTCGAATGGTTTCGTCAGAGCTTAAAGGTGCACCCCACTGGCTGGCCCAATTGGCTTCTGCCCCTTTCATCGATTTACCGATTAACACGATAACGGGCCCTGACGCGCCAGTCGCCTCCATGCGATCTGGCAATGTGGTGATGTCTGATTCAACCACCAGCTCATTGGTGCGTGTGGCATTGTAAACGGCAATCGCCGGAATATCCGACGGCAAGCCATGGCTAAGCGCCGCTTCTGTCAATGCCCGAATGGTTTTCGCAGGCATATAGACAACCGTTGTGGCATTTTGATCCGCAATCGCTGACCAATCGATATCACCTGGTAATTTGCCGGAAGTGTCGTGCCCTGTGAGAAACTGTACGCGGCGCGCAATCGAGCGATGGGTGAGCGAGCGGCCAATCCGGCTTGCAACGCCTTGCGCGGTTGTAATGCCGGGGATTACTTCAACCGGAACGCCCGCGAGACGGCAGGCTTCGAGTTCTTCGGTCGCGCGGCCAAACACCATCGGGTCGCCGCTTTTGAGCCGGACGACGCGTTTGCCTTGCTGCGCGAACGAAACCATCAGCCGGTTAATGTCTTCTTGTTTGCACGAAGGACCATGACCGGTTTTGCCGACCAACATGGTTTTGGCTTCGCGGCGCGCGAAATCGAGGACCGCGCGCGAGACGAGATCGTCATAGAGAATAATGTCCGCCGATTGCAGCGCGCGAACCGCTTTAAGCGTGAGCAATTCTGGATCGCCCGGTCCTGCACCAACAAGCACCGCTGATCCACGCTCGGGTGAGGTCGCATCGTGAGCGCTTTTCGCAAGCAATGCGTCGCGTTCTGCTTCACTCGGTGTGTCATTCGGATTGGCCAGCGCCAGTTCCGTAAATCGTTCCCAAAACGCGCGGCGCCGTTGGAAGGAAAGCTTCAAAGCCTGCACCGAAGGCCGCCATTGCCGCGCGGCTTCCGCCCATTGGGTTAAGCCTTGCGGTAACATCGCTTCGATTTTCGCGCGAATGGCTTGGCCGAAAACGGGCGCGGCGCCATCGGTTGAAATGCCAATGATCAGAGGCGAGCGGTTAACAATTCCGCCAAAGGAGAAATCACAGAAGGCCGGGCGATCAACCACATTGCATGGCACGCCGTTTTCTTGGGCCGCGCAGCGGAAAGCTTTTGCCTCGGCATCATTCTCTGTCGCTAGGATGGCAAGGGCTGCGCCTTTCATCACATCGACGGACCAAGGCCTTCTGCGTAGATCAATGCGATCATTAGCGAGAGATGCAAGGACTGTAAGGAGCTCTTCAGACGGGTGTTCAGCATAAAGCTCAACATGGGCACCCGCTGCGGCAAGTAATTCTGCCTTCCAAGCCGCAGCTTCCGATCCACCCGCAATCACGACGCGGCGGCCTTCGAGCGCAAAGAACACCGGCAGCCGCGCGAGCGGCTGGATACGGGCAATGCTGGTCTCGGTCGGCTTACGTGACATAAGGATGTTCTAGTGCGCCGCTCTCCGGCGATCAAGGATGGTAGCGGGACGAGCATAGCCACGCTGATAGGACAGGCTTATCGCGGATGCGCCCTTTTTCCACTGATCAGCGCCTTGGCGGGCAGCTAAGCCTTCCGGCAGATCGATTTCATCAAAGCCGCAGGCTTTGGCATAGGCGTATTGATCGGAGATCAAAGGGCCCGTTGCCCGCAGCGTTCCGGTGAAGCCATTGCGGCGCAAACGACGGGCAATGGAAAAGCCGCGACCATCGTTAAAGGCCGGAAAAGATACCGAAATAAGCGCCACTTCATTAAAGAGATGGGTAAGGCTCGCGGGCTTTACCGTGTTTGGCACATGAATTCCGAGCTTGCCATTGCCTAAGGCCAAGCGGCCCTCGGCTTCCTCGAGGCGTGCGAGCGGTACGATAATGTCACCGGACGAGGGGATGGCCTCATCGTCGGCAATAAGACGGTAGCTATCGGCCACAAAGCCTTCATTACGCATCAACGGCATGGATAGCTCCTTTGAATCGATCAAGGCCAACGCGGCGATAGGTATCGATGAAACGCTCATCTGGTGCGCGCTCGGCGAGATAAATATCGACCAAACGCTCGATGGTATCGGGCACGGCATCGGCGGTGACGCCAGGGCCTAAACGCTCGCCAATCGTAGCGGTCTCGGTAGCATCGCCACCAAGGGTAATTTGGTAGCTTTCTTCGCCGGATTTTTCGAGGCCAAGAATGCCAATATTGCCGATGTGATGATGACCGCACGCATTGATGCAACCCGAGATTTTAATGCCCAATTCGCCGATGAGTTTCTGGCGATCAGGATCAGAAAATTTGGTTGCAATCGCTTGCGCAATCGGAATCGAACGCGCGGTTGCCAAGGCGCAATAGTCCATGCCGGGGCAGGCTACAATATCAGTGATCAAACCAATATTTGCTGTCGCTAAACCATTTTCTTTCAAGAACGACCATAATGCAAAAAGATCATTATCCTTTACATGCGGCAAGACGATGTTCTGCAAATGCGTTACCCGCAATTCGCCGAGGCTGAAGCGATCAGACGCATCCGCAAGCGCCCGCATTTCATCCGACGTTGCATCGCCCGGTGCACCACCAATCGGCTTTAAGGAAACCGTGACAGCACGGTATCCGGGGGCTTTGTGTTTAAAGCCGTTTGTCTCGACAAAGCGGGCAAACTCTGCATTGCTTTTCATTGCTGCTTCCAGCGATGCGCTGATGGCAGGTAGCTTTTCATAGGCAGGAGGCGCGAAATAGGCTGCGATCCGCTCAACCTCTTTTGGATCCGCTGCGACGGATGGTCCGTCTAACGCTTCAAATTCTTCCTCAACGGCTTTGCGTATTTCCTCAATACCGGTTTCGTGAACCAGAATTTTCACGCGGGCTTTATATTTATTATCGCGGCGGCCTTCGGAATTATAAACCCGCATGAGTGCTTCGAGATAAGGCAATAGATCATTGCGCGGCAGGAACTCGCGAATGATTTTTCCGATCAGCGGCGTGCGTCCTAAACCGCCACCAACGCTAACTTCATAGCCAATTTCATGTGTTTCTGAATGACGTAAAACCCGCAAGCCAATGTCATGCGCTTTAATAGCTGCGCGGTCATGGGTTGCGCCTGTGACGGCAATCTTGAATTTGCGTGGTAAGAACGTGAATTCAGGATGCAGCGATGACCATTGACGCAGCAATTCCGCGGTCGGACGTGGATCTTCTACTTCGTCAAAGGCTACGCCTGAAAATTGATCGGCGGTAACATTACGAATGCAATTGCCCGAGGTTTGAATGGCGTGCATTTCGACTTCGGCCAGCGCATCGAGCATTGCTGGAACATCCGACAGTTTTGGCCAGTTAAACTGGATATTCTGACGTGTTGTAAAATGCCCGTAACCCTTGTCCCATTTATCAGCAATCATCGCGAGCTGGCGCATTTGCCGTGCGGATAACGTGCCATAAGGAATAGCGACGCGCAGCATGTAGGCATGAAGTTGTAGGTAAAGGCCATTCATCAAACGAAGTGGCTTGAATTCGTCATCCGAGAGCGAGCCATCGAGACGACGCTCGACCTGCGAACGAAATTCAGCGACGCGCTCTTTAACGAAGGTCCGGTCGAATTCATCATAACGGTACATGGATTAAGCCTCTGCCTGCTTGCCAAGGTCGAGCCGCGTGGTTGGCCCAAGGGTACGCATTCTTTCGCGGTAATGAACGGGAATGGGTTCGCCATCCGCGCCGATGGTGACTTGAACGAGATAGGGATCAACAATCACATTGGCTTTGAAGTCGCGGGCCGCGCGAGCCACTAAGCCTTCCGCTTCAGCGGCGCCATGCGCGATTTGGGCCTTGCGGTGGCTGCGTTCCCATGCGGACGGGCCAAGAAACAGGACATCACCGTCCAAAAGGTCATTGGCCATCAAAATGGCGGGAAGGGCGGGTGATTTGCTCATATTGCTCAAAACCAGTGTGACGGATGCGAAAAGTCTGTTTAGTCCTATGCCACGGAATTTATCGTCAATAAATATATTTTCCATTTTTTTTCGAGATTTATTTAATTTACAAAATATTTATGTAATTTATATAAATCTAAGGCTAAACTTGGCCGTCTTTAAATTATTTCGATATAAAGTACAATAATCCGGCTTTACGAACGCTTTGCTTCGGTATAGTCACCCAGTCGAATTGGTATGGAGCCTGTTATGACGAATGATCTTGCCCGACATCATCTTGAAACGCGCCTTGTCCATGATGGCTCGTTTCGCTCCGAATTTGGCGAGACATCGGAAGCGCTGTTTCTAACCCAGGGCCATGTTTACGCCTCCGCCGAGGAATGCGAAGCGCGGTTTAAGGACGAGGTGCCGGGTTATATTTATGCGCGCTTCTCCAATCCGACCGTTGCGATGTTCGAAGCGCGTATGGCGTCGATGGAAGGCGCTGAGGCTGCACGCGCGACAGCGACAGGCATGGCGGCAGTGACGGCAGCTTTGATGGGGCAGGTTAAGGCCGGCGATCACGTTGTCGCCGCTCGTGCATTGTTTGGGTCATGCCGCTATGTGATCGAAGAATGGTTGCCGCGCTTTGGTGTTGAAACCACGCTTGTTGATGGCAAGGATCTTTCGGCTTGGAAAAAGGCAGCGCGTCCGAATACGAAAGTATTTTTCCTCGAAAGCCCTTCCAATCCCACGCTGGAAATCATCGATATCGCGGCGGTTGCCAAGATTGCGCATGAGGTAGGCGCGAAACTCACGGTCGATAATGTGTTCGCAACGCCGATGCAGCAAAAGCCGTTGGAGCTTGGCGCAGATTGCGTTGTCTATTCGGCCACCAAGCATATTGATGGGCAAGGTCGCTGTTTGGGTGGGGTGATCCTGGCATCAAGCCAATTCATCAATGATCATGTGAAAACGCCTTTGCGCCAGACGGGTCCTGCGCTTTCGCCGTTTAATGCATGGGTGTTGCTTAAAGGTCTGGAAACACTTGCTGTGCGTGTTGAGCGGCAGACGCGAACGGCAGGAACGGTTGCCGATGCTTTGGCAGGCCATGCGAAATTATCGAAGCTGATTTATTGTGGGCGCGCCGACCACCCGCAAGCCGATATCATTAAAAAGCAAATGGCAGGCGGTTCAACGCTCATCGCCTTTGAGCTTCGGGCGGGAAAAGATGCCGCGTTTCGCTTTTTAAATGCGCTTTCGCTCATTAAAATTTCAAATAATTTGGGCGATGCGAAAAGCTTGATTACTCATCCAGCCACCACGACACATCAGCGTTTTACACCAGAAGAACGGGCTGAAATGGGCGTAGGCGATGGACTAGTCCGTCTATCGATCGGATTGGAACATCCCGATGATTTGATCAAGGACGTAGTGTCAGCGCTTGAGCAGGCCTAAGCTATTCGACGCTGGAACCCTTAGAAGGGGTTCCAGGTCGCTTCTTTCGTGAATTTCAAATAGCCCATATTCACGCCAAGTCGCGCGCCGACTCCGGAGCTGATCGGTACAACAACAATATTGTCGGAAGCCAAGGCTGTCGCGTTAAACCCGCCGATGAAATAAGCCGAACCATCGACACCACCAAAGCGGCGATAGACGGCCTCGGTTGAAGGCAGGTTATAAACGAGCATCATGGTGCGAGCGCCTTGGCCACCGACGTCAAATCCTACCGAAGGGCCTTGCCAGAAAACGGGCCGATCGCCCGCATTTTTTGTGTAGAGCTTACCTTCGCCATAACGGAGCCCGCCAAAAAAGGCGCCTGAGGCTTCTTGACCGAGAATATATCCGTTGGGCTGTCCCCAGCGTTGCACTGCAGCCTCAATCACCGAGGCTAGACCTTGCGATACGGATCCGAAAAAAGCGTGTCCGGACTTAACGAGATCATCGGTCTTAAAGGTTGCCGGAGCTTCATTGGCCGATGAGCCAAGCGGCTTTGCTGGAATGGGCTTATTTTGAGCCATAGCAGGGGAAATGGTCAATAAACCCGCAACGATCGCGGCCATTATCATATGCCAATGCTTCATTTTTAACCCCTCACAGCTTTGCCACACTTTAGTGACTGATCTAACCGCCCATATCGTAACTTTCCGTTACGAGTATCAAAATATGATAACCAGTAATAAAACCATAAGCATCCTCGCGATTCGCGTAAATGCTGGGGTCATTACTGTTTCGCGGTAAAATTCCGCATAGATTGAAGGTTTATTTATGGCCGTTGTATCTCTCGAACCACTCGAACTTGCGGCATTGCTCTGCAGCCGCGTGTGTCACGATGTCATCAGTCCGGTGGGTGCTATCGTGAATGGTCTTGAGGTCCTTGAGGAAGAAAAAGACGAATCCATGCGCGAGTTTGCGCATGATCTCATCAAAAAAAGCGCCAAACAGGCATCTGCTCGGTTGCAATTCGCCCGTATTGCTTTTGGTGCGGCCGGTTCCGCTGGCGCCGCCATTGATTTGGGTGACGCGGTTCAAATTGCCAAAGGCTTTATCGAGGATGATCGAATTAAATTGGAGATGGACGCGCCGCGCGTTTTATTGCCGAAAAATCAGGTTAAATTGCTGCTGAATCTCTTGATGACAGCAACCTCGACGATCCCGCGTGGCGGCGTTATTCGCGCCAAAGTGGATGTTGAGGGCGAACAAGGCCGATTTGATATTCGTGCCACAGGAACGAGCGCGCGAATTCCTACCAATGTCGAAGCCTTGCTTCGGGGCGAAAGTGAGACAGGCACCATCGATGCGCATGCTATTCAGCCTTATTATACGGGACTGATGGCGCGGTCAGCAGGTATGATGATTTCGCTTTCATTGCATGGTGATGAGGCAAATATTCAGGCTGCTGCGATTTAAGAAGCGCCTAATAAAAAGCCCCGCCGGAGCGGGGCTTTTCACTGGATGACTGTATAATGCCGAATGATTTATGCGCTTAAGCGTTCTTCCGCTTCCGTGATCTCGCGTAGCACATAACCACGGCCCCAAACTGTTTCGATATAGTTCGTGCCATGGGAAGCGTTCGCAAGCTTTTTGCGGAGCTTGCAGATGAAGACGTCGATGATCTTCAATTCAGGCTCGTCCATGCCACCATAGAGATGGTTCAGGAACATTTCTTTGGTGAGTGTTGTGCCTTTGCGAAGGCTTAACAGCTCGAGCATCTGATATTCTTTGCCGGTCAGGTGGACACGGGCGCCTCCGACTTCAACCGTCTTTTGATCGAGATTGACGGTGAGGTCGCCAGTGATGATGACCGACTGGGCATGGCCCTTCGAACGGCGAACGATAGCCTGAATTCGGGCAACCAACTCGTCCTTATGGAAAGGCTTTGTGAGATAGTCATCAGCACCGAAGCCTAAGCCGCGAACCTTGTCCTCAATCCCCGCGAGGCCGGACAGAATGAGAATGGGTGTTTTAACTTTGGCGACGCGAAGGCTGCGGAGAACTTCATAACCGGACATGTCTGGCAGGTTCAGGTCGAGCAGGATGATATCGTAATCATAAAGCTTGCCGAGATCGATGCCTTCCTCGCCAAGATCGGTGGTGTAGACGTTGAAATTTTCGGACTTCAGCATCAATTCGATGCTTTGCGCGGTCGCGCTGTCGTCCTCGATAAGCAATACGCGCATGATTCTAGTCCTTACGTCCCTGGTCAAACTCGCTTTTCGGCCTGCCCCACCTCGCCGCCCCCGGCGAAACAAAGTGCGGATTTGATCCGCTACCGAATGATTAAAATTTTTAACGCGCAATGGTTAACAAATGGTGATTCATGCCGGCAAGGGGGATTTTCATTTCCATCCAAAAACGATGGTAAATTATTGAAAAAATGAAGGAAAATTCGATAAAATATGCTTAATTTTAACTTTAAGAAAAGGAATTAAGTGATTCATTTGACTCACGATCTCGAGCCCGAATCACTTGCAAAGCGGACTCGGAAATTATTTTTGGTCAATCTTTCGCGTGAAGCTGTCCAAAAGGATATTTGAGAGGATTTCGACGGTGCAAAATACCGAATCACCCCGAATCACTGACTGATAAAGATTGGTTTCCAGGCCTCGTGGATGAAGCCTCCGGTTTCGTAGTTAAGTGGGCCCCAATGATAGGCCTTTACCGAGCAGAACGAGTTTTTTCATCAGATTTCGATTTTTTTTGGCGACGGTAAGAAAGAGTCAACTTTGATGCGGGATAGTTTCCCCGACTCAACGAATTTGGGCCCGTCGGTGACGGCTGTGGAGTTGAAAAGTCGGATCCTTTTACTGGGTCAGGCATGGGAGTGGGTGAATAGTGATGATAAAGTCGCGTGATGCAGCAATACGCCTAAAGCGTTTTCAGGTCGACGAAAAGCGGCGCAAGCTCGCCCAAATCGACACAATGATTTCCGAATTTAAGCGAATGGCGACCGATCTTGAGCGCGAAATCGAAACCGAAGAGGCGCGCGCCGGAATTACGGATAGGGGACACTTCGCCTACCCGACCTACGCTCGGGCGGCCATCCAGCGCCGTGATAATCTTTTACAATCCGCTGAAGATCTTGGCAGACAGCTAGACGATGCTCGTGGTGAACTCGAGGGTGCCCTCGAAGAGCTTAAGAAATTTGAAGCCCTTGATGATCGCGAGCAGGTCAAGGAGCGGGCCATGGAAGCCGTGCGAGAGCAAAGTGAGTTTGGCCGGGGTGGCGTCGTCATGCAACTGGCTGAGGCCTAGTTTGCCAATAAAAGGGGCGAATTCATTGCCCCTTTGAAATTAATCGATCAAGATGAGCGGAATGTGCGGCGCGGCCTCTTTTGGCAGTTTGCCGGTTATTCGCGGATCATCCATAATTTCGATCGCCAGCCGATAGGCGCGGAATCCATGCTTTTCATAATATCTTGGAGCTTGCTCTGAATCAAAGTGGCATGTGTGTAGCCAAAGCCGGTCGACTTGGCGGGTTGCGGCACGATTAAGTGCCAGCGCCATCATAGAATGGCCGATGCCGGATCCCGTCGCCTCGGGGATTAGCCCAATATAAACGATCTCAGCCTCGCCCTTTTGCTTGAAATTAATTTCCAAAAGGCCGACGGCGCGGTCGTTTTTCAAAATGACAAGAGCTTCGACGTCGGGATCAGACAGAACCTCAATGAGCTCGTCTTCCTCTATATATAGCCTTGATTCCCACAGTAAATTCTCGCCGACAGCGCGAAAGAGTGAGCGGTAGTGTTGCGTATCGGATGCAGTAAATTGCCTATATGAGACGTCTGCGGGCCATTGCTCTGCGGTGAGGGAAAACGGGCCCAAGCGCTCAAAATAGGTCGTCAGGGTCGCTAATTTGCCCGGTTGCAAGGCATAATAGCCGTTTAGTGTTGGTAAACTTAAGTCCTCACCCTTAGTGCTCATCTGGCCGCATACTTTCGCAATAACCGTTCCAACTTCCCCTTGTCGTTACCCTGCAGGTGGTGCAAGAAAGTGGTCACAGGGGGACCATAATTGTTCTCTATTTCATTTTTATGGGCATTTTTCGACAGGCTTTTATGAAACGCATCCTAGAATACGCCTGGCCGGTCATCGGCGTGGCCGCAGTTATCTTCTCCGGTTGGTTGCTATATCGTGAGCTTCATACCCTATCAGCCGATGCGATTATCGCCAGCCTTTCGGCGATCCCCGCCTATCGGTGGGTGCTTGCGGTTCTGTCGACTGTCGCAGCCTATGCCGCGCTCGCTTGGTATGACCGGATAGCGTTGCTTCACCTTGGTAAGCCATTGGGGTGGGGATTTATTTCATTGGTTTCGTTTACGACCTACGCCCTGTCCCACAATATAGGGGCATCCGTGCTGTCGGGTGCGGCCGTTCGGTACCGAGCCTATTCGACGAAGGGATTGAGTGCCGCCGAGATTGGCGTTCTGGTGGCCCTTTGTTCATTTACCTTTTTGCTGGGCACGGTCTTACTGGCGGGCATCGTTTTAATTATTGAGCCCGATTTTTTTGCGGCGATGACGGGTATTCCTGAGTGGAGTGAGCGTCTGGTTGGGATCGCGATGCTGGGTGGTGTGGCACTTTATGTGGTCGGATCGCTGATGCATTTCCGCCCCTTGAAGATTGGCAAATTTGAGTTGTTTTATCCGAGGCCTGCAATCGTGTTTAGGCAGCTGCTGGCGGCTCCCATCGAATTAATTGGTGCGGCTGGAATTATTTACTTTGCATTGCCGGCCGCAGACGGTGTGAATTTCTTGTCCGTACTGGCGGCGTTCTTGGCCTCGTTTTCGGCGGCGTTGTTGTCGCATGCGCCTGGCGGACTTGGGGTGTTGGAGCTCGTGTTCTTGAAGTCCATGCCGGGGCTCAATCAGGCGGACGTGGTGGCCGCACTCCTGGTGTTCAGGCTTTTGTACCTGCTACTTCCACTGGTATTCGCTTGCGTGGTTGTGTTGTTCTTTGAGCGTCAGCGTCTTGTCGACGCGCTTAAGGCTCGTAAGGGTGCCCATTGAGGCGTTGGGCGGGTTATTCCATTGAACCCGCTCAGAGTATTATTAGTTGCGGTATTGTTGGATGCGGGTTGTCCTGAGGCCCGCGAGGCCGTGGGCGTCGATTTGGCCCTGCCAATTTAGAAATTCCTCAATCGTCAGCGTGTAGCGATTGCATGCTTCCTCAAGGCTGAGGAGGCCGCCGCGAACGGCTGCAACGACTTCGGCCTTGCGGCGAATGACCCACCGGCGGGTGGTGTTCGGGGGAAGGTCCGCCAAGGTGAGGGGCGCGCCGTCGGGGCCGGTGACGTATTTGATTTTGGCTCTAAACAGATCAGTCATTCTTGTCTCTTACTCGTATCCATAGCCGAGGCTTTGAGTGACTAAGATACGCCCAACCCATTGATAAAAAGCTAAGGTATTGTTTTCAAAGGGTTAACGTCATGACCATTCAGAATCATCCTTTGTTAATAAATGAAGCGCGACTCAGATGATGATA
>DAIOVR010000037.1:0-9035 GCA_036758905.1 Beijerinckiaceae bacterium
ATGGGCCTTTTGTCCAGTTATCTTCAATAGATTGGGCTTTGCTATATTTTTATTTTTATCCTTGTCTTTTATTGAAAAAATCGGGTTTCACTTTTGACGAGTGTGCGCTATAGGCACGTCTCATGATTTTTAAACCCATTGATCGGTGGCGTCGCAGCGAATAGCGCAAGTGCCGAAAAAGGGCGTCCCGAAAAGGATTAAGACGATGAAGGCCGATATTCATCCCGATTACCACACGATTAAGGTCGTTATGACCGATGGCACGGAATTTTTCACGCGTTCGACCTATGGTAAGGAAGGCGATGTGATGCAGTTGGATATTGATCCGAATTCGCATCCGGCTTGGACGGGCGGGTCGACGCAGATGCTTGATCGCGGCGGTCGCGTTTCTCGTTTTAACAAGCGTTTTGAAGGCTTTGGCATTTCCGCCAAGAAGTAATCAATGCGTTTTGAGGTTGAAAAACCGGCTTAAATGGCCGGTTTTTTTATGCCTTGGCGGTTGGTGAGCTGAAGGCTGATTTTAGCAGCATTTGCTGCAAAGCGACGGCATTTCGGCCCGAAAGACGCTCAGAATCGGTCTTTTCGACGTTAATCACGCTGTCGAGATGCTTGATGCGCGACTGCAATCGCACCGATTTATCGATTAATTCCACCAGTGCTTCAGGTAATGTAGCGACATGTTCGGGTGATAAAGGGGGGTCATTGCGGTGAATACGCATTTTCCCCAATTGGACGCTGCCATCATCCGCCGACATTTCACCTTCTGCAATCGAGCGTTGCACAAGGAGCCATGACGCCATCTGCATGAGCCGCGTGGTGAGACGCATGCTCTCATTGGCATAGGTAAGGGCTGAAAGCCGGGGCAAAAGCCGGGATTGTTCACGACCAGGGCCGTCAAGATAGGCGGCGGCCTCTTCGACAAGGGCCATTCCGTCTCTAAAAAGCGCTTTAAAGGCTTCGGAAGATGCGAATTGGCGGCCAAAAGCGATTGCTTTGACCTCCCTTATGCCTTGCAGGGCTTCTACATCTGCCATCAGTCCCGACCTTTCGTGAACATTGCCACGGGATCAAGATTTTAACATACAACATAGAATGCAACTTGGCTTGTTAGGAGTTTGTTTACGGTTAACGCGCCTTAAAAATATCCGCAGCGGCGGATTTAACGGCCTGTTTTCGTTCGATTTCGGCCTGAAGTCTGATTGTCTCGGCCTTTAACTGCTCAATTCGCTCTTTCAGCTCATCGATTGATAAAGTGGCCAAATCCTGCCCTATTTCATGGGAGGCTTTTGATTTGAGGGGACGTTCATCCAGAAACGGGTCAACCATAATCGCGTCACTTATACTGGTAATGATGTATAGGTATCATAGTCTTCAAACCGATCTATTCTCAAGTTTTGTTCGATAAAGGATTCAATAGATGTCCGCCATGCTGCCTGAAACCATGACCGCTATCGGAATCAAGACGCCCGGCGGCCCCGAGGTATTGGTCCCCGAAACGCGCCCGGTTCCCATGCCGGGTAAGGGAGAAATCCTCGTGAAAGTGGCAGCGGCGGGCGTTAATCGTCCGGATATTTTACAACGCAAAGGGGGCTATCCGCCGCCGAAGGGTGCTTCTGATATTCCAGGACTCGAGATTTCGGGCGAGATCGCAGCGGTGGGAGAGGGGGTAACCCGTTTTAAGATCGCTGACCGCGTCTGTGCGCTGGTTCCGGGTGGCGGATATGCCGATTACTGCACCGTTCATGAAACCAATGCTCTGCCCATTCCCGATGGTCTAACCCTTGAGGAAGCAGCCGGTATCCCCGAGACGTTTTTTACCGTTTGGACCAATGTCTTTGATCGCGGTGCCTTAAAGCCCCATGAAACTTTGTTGGTTCATGGCGGGACATCGGGCATCGGGACTACGGCCATTATGCTGGCCAAAGCCTTCGGGTCGCGCGTGATTATTACTGCTGGTTCGGATGAGAAATGCCAAGCAACGATCAAAATTGGCGCCGATAAGGCCATTAATTATCGGACGCAGGATTTTGTCGAAGAGGTTTTGGCGTTTACCGATGGTGTAGGTGCCAATGTCATCCTCGATATGGTTGGTGGCGCTTACATTGCGCGAAATTATGGGGCGGCGGCTCGCGATGGCCGGATCGTCCAGATCGCGTTTCAGGGCGGATCCAAGGTGGAAGTTGATTTTGTGCCCCTGATGATGAAGCGGCTAACCCATACAGGCTCAACCCTTCGTCCCCGTTCTGTTGAGGAGAAGGCCGTGATTGCACAGGCGCTTGAAGCCAAAGTCTGGCCGCTTTTGGCGCAAGGCCAGTGCAAGCCGATTATTCACGCGACTTTTCCCCTGCATGAGGCGGTGAAGGCCCATCAGATGATGGAATCGGGTGTGCATACGGGAAAAATCATCCTCATTCCGTCCTGAGGGCGAACAGGTTCTGATTGCACAAATCGCCTTCTCCGCGTATAGAGAGGGTAATCCCGCCAAGCACAGTGCAGTGGGGCTCCGGCCAAAAGCCGGTCGGAGCTTGCGATACTGTGCGTCAAACTTGGCCTGTTCTGTTCAAGAAGGAAAAGATCGATGACCGCAATTCCGTTGATGCCAAAAGCCACCGCTGTCTGGCTGGTTGATAACACGGCGCTGACCTTCGAGCAGATCGCCGAATTTTGCCATTTACACCCTTTGGAAGTGAAGGGCATTGCGGATGGCGAAGTTGCAGCCGGTATTAAGGGCATGGACCCTGTGATGTACGAGCAATTGACGCGTGATGAGATTGAAAAGGCGGAGGCTGATTCAAATTACCGGCTGAAGCTCAAGGTTTCTTCCGTGCGATTGCCAGAGAAAAAGCGGACAAAGGGCCCACGCTACACCCCCTTGTCGCGTCGTCACGATCGTCCAAACGCCATTCTTTGGTTGGTTCGCAGCCATCCAGAGTTGAAGGATGCGCAGATCATGCGCTTGGTCGGCACAACCAAGACCACTATTCAGCAGGTGAAAGAGCGGACGCATTGGAATGCAGCTCAATTGCAGCCAATGGATCCGGTAACGCTGGGCCTTTGCACGCAGATCGATCTGGATTTTGAGGTCAATAAGGCTTCGAAGGATCGTCCAGTCGTCGTTGATGAAGCAGCGCACACGCTATTGCCAGCCGAAGTGACGACCGCGCGAGAAAGCGCAGAGCCGTTTGCGGGCTTCTCGGCCAAGCGCGAAGAGGTGCAGGAAGAGGCGATTGACGTCGATTCTGTATTCTCGAAGCTCAAGCAGCTTAAGACAGCCGAATAATTCGGCTCAAAAGACCATTTTAAAGCCTTTTCAAGCCATCCCGTTTAACCGACGGGGTGGTTTTTTATATTTTAGTTTTAAAAAAATCAGCCCATCGACAAATTTATGTCAATTTGTCGCGTTACCGGAACGCTCTGTTAACCATCACGGCGTTAAACCGACGGTCAGATCGGTTAAACTCGTTTAGGAGCTCGGTAATGCTGCAATCAATCGGAACGTTCAGATCGCTGAAATTGGTATTCGCGCTAGGCGCGGCTTTGGCTTTGGCGGCTTGCGCCTCGGATAAGGCGACGACGGGTGCAGGCGACATGGCTGGCCTCGGTGCAGGCGGCGCGGCAACGCCAGGCAGCGCACAGGATTTTTCGACCAATGTTGGTGATCGGGTGTTCTTTGAATCCGATTCATCGGATTTGACATCGACATCGACGGCAACGCTCGACAAGCAGGCGCAGTGGCTTAATCAGTATGCTTCCTACAAGATCATGGTTGAAGGTCATGCCGATGAGCGCGGAACGCGTGAATATAACTTTGCTCTCGGCCAACGCCGTGCCCAAGCCACCCGCGATTATCTCGTGAGCAAAGGCGTATCGGCATCACGCCTTTCGACGAAATCGTGGGGTAAGGAAAAGCCAGTCGCCGTTTGCGACGATATCTCCTGCTGGTCGCAGAATCGTCGTGCGGTCACCACGCTTTCCGGCGGCAATTAATTCGATTGATTGTTAGTCAATGGTGACGATGTTCACCTTGCCATAATCTAGCCATCTGCACGAGCTTATGCTCTTGCAGATGGTTTTCTTTTTGGGGCTAGGCTCGATGAAATTTCGGTTTGCTGTTCGGATGATGATGGTTGCTGCTTTTGTCGCGGGTGGCCTTTCATCCTCATTGGCGCAAGAGGACAATACAGAGGCGGATAATACGGTTCGTATCATCAAGCTCGAAACGGTGATCCGCCAATTATCGGGCCAGATTGAAGAGCTGCAATTTGCCAATCGCAAGCTCGAAGAGCAAATCAAACAGATGCAAACGGGCGCTGCGGGACAGGCTTCTCCAGCCTCTGCTTCTCCAGCGCCTGCCAAATCGACGACGACCGAATCCAATGCCGGCCCAATTGATTTAATGGCGGCAGCAAAAGGCGGCACGCCTGCAGCACCCGCAGGAACACTAGCAGCGCAAGCCGCTAATGCGAAAACAGCCCCTGCGCCAGCCGAGCCTGCGGCACCGAAAGATGCAAAATCCGATTTCGCTGCTGCTAAATCACTGTTCAGAAGTGGTGACTTTGCAGGCAGCGCGAATGCGCTCCGGCAATTCTTGCAGGCCTGGCCGAAAGATCCATCAGTGACGGATGCCACTTTGTTATTGGGCGATTCTGAGTATCGGCAAAAGCGCTATGCGGAAGCCGCTCAACAATATCTCAAGATTGCTCAGGCAACTCCCGTTAGCCCTTCGGCACCTATGGCTTTTGCTAAATTGGGTGATGCGCTCGTCTCGATGGGACAAAAGCCACAGGCCTGTGCGACCTTTGCCGAATTTGGTAAGCGCTTTTCAGATGCCGAAGCTTCTTTGAAGAATCGTGTTGAAAAGGCCAAAACGGGAGCGGGTTGCTGACCCGCTCGCTAACGCCTGAACCGATCACGGTCGAAGAGGCAAAGACTATTTTCGCCTCGATGGGGCGCTTTTCGCATCTTCTTCTGGCTGTATCGGGTGGCGCTGACTCGCTTGCCATGATGGTCTTGATTGCGGGGTGGGCCAAAGAGCTTGGTCAAAACGCTCCTCGCCTGTCGGTTGCGACCGTTGACCATGCTTTGCGGGTCGAAGCGGCTGCGGAGGCTGCCTATGTGGGGCAATTGGCCGAACAATTTGGCCTTGAGCATACCGTCTTGCAATGGGAGGCGGAGAAACCCTCAACCGGTCTGCAAGAGGCTGCGCGTGAGGCGCGCTACGCGCTCTTGGAGGCGCATATGCGTATGATCGGATCGGATGCGCTCGTGCTCGCCCATCATGCCGGTGATCAGGCCGAAACCGTCTTGATGCGGTTAAGCGCCGGCTCAGGTCTTACAGGTCTTGGCGGGATGGAGCAGGAGACGCGTTTGCGGGACATCGTGCTTCTACGGCCTTTTCTTGATGTGCCGGGCGCCCGTTTACGCGCCACAATAGAAGCAGCTGACCTTCGTCCGATCGAAGACCCTTCGAACCAAAATTCGCGGTTTACCCGCGTCCGGTTTCGTAAGGCCTTGCCGCTCTTGGAAGCGGAGGGGTTTGATCGCGTCAGGCTTGGTCGTTTTGCCCGCCGCATGCAAAGGGCCGAAAAAGCGCTGAACCTCGTTGCCGATACGGTTAGGCTTGCCAATCAATTACCATCTGAGCAGGGCGCGCGATTTGCCGCAGGACTATGGGATGAGCCGGACGAAATTATTCTGCGCGTGCTTGCAAGGGGCATAACGGCGGTTAATCCAGCCCATGCAGCTGATCTCTTTCGGTTGGAAGAGCTTTTCAATGCGCTAAAAAAAGGACGTTTTGAGGAGGCTGCCATCCGTCGAACCTTAGGGGGGACGGTAATTTCCCTTACGCCTGATGGGACTATTTTAATAAGGTCCGAGGGCCCTCGTGGCATAGCCTTAGAGGATTGAACAAGGTTTTATTGCTCCTTCCCTTGGCAAGGAGGCTAATGCCCCCTAAATATAGAGAATGAAACGGGTTAGAAATGGATTCTCCATGTTCGCCCAAAACCGGTGTCTGGTCTGTCCATGAATCCAAATATCCGCAATTTCGCCCTGTGGGTTATCATTTTCCTGCTCGTTCTCGCGCTCGTGACGCTTTTCCAAAGCCCGGGCTCACGCAACGCTTCGCAGGAAATGAGCTACAGCCAATTCCTCTCCGATGTTGATGGCGGCCGCATTGCGGGTGTGACCATTTCAGGTTCGGACATCAGCGGCACCCTGACCGATGGTCGTCCTTTCCAAACCTATGCGCCGAATGATCCGGGCCTCGTGTCGCGTCTGTCGCAAAAGGGCGTGAATTTCTCGGCCAAAGCTCCGAGTGAGGGAATGCCTTGGTATTTGGCCTTGCTTGTTAACTGGCTGCCTTTGATCGTTGTTATGGCGGCTTGGTTTTTCCTCTCGCGTCAAATGCAGGGTGCCAATGGCCGCGCCATGGGCTTTGGCAAGTCGAAAGCCAAATTGCTAAATGAAGCGCATGGCCGCGTGACCTTCTCCGATGTGGCTGGCGTGGATGAAGCCAAAGAAGATTTGGAAGAAATCGTCGAATTTCTTCGCGACCCGCAAAAATTCCAGCGGCTCGGTGGACGTATTCCGCGTGGTGTGTTGCTCGTTGGACCTCCCGGTACGGGTAAGACCTTGCTGGCGCGCGCGATTGCGGGTGAGGCGAATGTTCCTTTCTTTACGATCTCGGGTTCTGACTTCGTCGAAATGTTTGTCGGCGTTGGAGCAAGCCGCGTGCGGGATATGTTCGAGCAGGCCAAGAAGAACGCGCCTTGCATTATCTTCATCGACGAAATCGACGCTGTTGGTCGCCATCGTGGTGCGGGTCTAGGCGGTGGCAATGACGAGCGTGAGCAAACGCTTAACCAATTGCTGGTCGAGATGGACGGCTTTGAAGCCAATGAAGGCATCATCTTGATCGCGGCGACGAACCGTCCCGACGTGCTTGATCCTGCACTGTTGCGTCCAGGTCGTTTTGATCGCCAGATCGTTGTGCCTAATCCCGATGTGATGGGTCGCGAGAAGATTTTGCGCGTGCATGTTCGTAAAGTTCCGTTGGCGCCGGATGTCGATTTAAAGACGGTGGCACGCGGCACACCAGGCTTTTCGGGCGCTGATCTGATGAACCTCGTCAACGAGGCTGCCTTGCTGGCTGCGCGCCGTGGCAAGCGCATCGTCACGATGAGCGAATTCGAAGACGCGAAAGACAAGGTGATGATGGGTGCGGAACGCCGTACGCTCGTTATGACCGAGGATGAAAAGCGTTTGACCGCTTACCATGAAGCAGGCCATGCGATTTGCGCCTTCAACGTGACGGCAACCGATCCCGTGCACAAAGCAACCATCATTCCGCGCGGTCGTGCGCTTGGTATGGTGATGCAATTGCCGGAACGCGATAAGCTTTCAATGTCGCTCGAACAGATGACCTCGCGTTTGGCCATTATGATGGGCGGTCGCGTGGCAGAAGAACTGATTTTCGGCCATGAGAAAGTAACCTCGGGTGCTGCATCCGATATCGAGCAGGCCACGCGTTTGGCCCGTATGATGGTGACCAAATGGGGCTTCTCGCCCGAGCTCGGCAATGTGTCTTATGGTGAAAATCAGGACGAAGTCTTTCTAGGCATGTCGGTGGCCCGGACGCAGAATGTGTCCGAAGCAACAGCGCAAAAGATTGACTCGGAAATTCGCCGTCTGGTGGAGTCGGGCTATGCGGAAGCGACCAAGATTTTGACCGATCGCAAGGATGATCTGGAAGCCCTTGCTCAAGGGCTTCTCGAATATGAAACGCTATCGGGCGATGAGATCCATGATCTCTTAAAGGGAAAGCCACCGGTTCGTGATAGCGGCGATGGCTCATCGGGTGGACGTCCATCGGCTGCCGTGCCATCGGCGGGTAAGGGTCGTCCGCGGCAAGAGCCGGATGCCGGCATGGAGCCACAGCCTTCGGCTTGACCATACTCAGCAACACCTATTCTGCAACGCCCGGCTCTGCCGGGCGTTTCTGCATTCAGGGTTTGTTCAGAAGATTAGTGTTTGACTCAATTCGAAATAACAATTGACCGCTCTGAGCCTTGGCCCGTCGGCTACCTGGTTTTACAAGCGGTCATCCCTTTTGACGAGGCACAATGCATGGCGCGTAAATATTTTGGGACCGATGGCGTTCGCGGCAAGGCCAATAAGATCATCACGCCGGATTTGGCGTTGCGCGTTGGGCAGGCGGCAGGATTGGTATTTCGCCGTGGCGAGCACCGTAACCGCGTTGTGATCGGCAAGGATACGCGGCTATCGGGCTATATGATTGAAACCGCGCTGGTCGCAGGCTTTACGTCTGTGGGCATGGATGTGCTTCTCTTAGGGCCGATGCCAACGCCCGCCGTAGCAATGCTGACACGTTCAATGCGCGCCGATTTGGGCGTGATGATTTCTGCTTCGCATAACGCCTATGAAGACAACGGCATTAAATTGTTTGATCCGGACGGGTTTAAGCTCTCGGATGAAACGGAGCTCGAAATTGAAGCGTTGATTGATGGTAATCTCAATGAGCGCCTCGCCGCATCAGCCTCGCTGGGCCGTGCGAAGCGCATTGAAAGCGTGCATGCGCGCTATATCGAATTTGCCAAGCGGACGCTGCCCCGCACAATGGATTTGGACGGCTTGCGCATCGTGATCGATTGCGCAAATGGTGCCGCCTATAAAGTGGCTCCCGAAGCCTTGTGGGAATTGGGCGCCGAAGTGTTTCCGATTGGCGTTGAACCCGATGGTTTCAACATTAACCGCGATGTCGGCTCTACCGCGCCTAATGCCGTCATCAATAAAGTACGCGAAATGCGCGCCGATATCGGCATTGCGCTTGATGGCGATGCGGACCGCGTCATCATTGTCGATGAAAAAGGCCAGGTGGTTGATGGCGACCAGTTGATGGCGGTGATTGCCAAAAGCTGGAAAGACGATGGCCGACTGACAAAGCCTGGTGTTGTTGCCACCATCATGTCTAACCTTGGTTTAGAGCGTTATCTGAGCGGTATTGGTTTAACGCT
>DAIOVR010000037.1:9135-18552 GCA_036758905.1 Beijerinckiaceae bacterium
GCCTTGGTCGAGCGGGCGGTTAATGATGTGGTGGCCGCCTTGGGGCAGGTAGCGGCTTAACCGCTACCTAGTAGAAGGCCGAATCTTTTTATCCCCAAACCGACATTTGCCGATTGACGGAACACATTCGTCCGCGTATCTCCATCAGCGGGACACCTCTCCCCAACGAGAGGCGCCCATCTGTGAGGATGGAGAAAACGATGACACAGACGCTACCCGGCTTGCGGCCGGCTAATCCGCAATTCTCTTCCGGTCCCTGCGCCAAGCGCCCTGGCTGGACCCCTGACGCTCTTAAAAACGCATCCTTAGGCCGTTCGCATCGCGCGAAGGTTGGTAAAGCGCGTTTGAAGCGTGCGATTGATTTGACCCGCGAGATTTTGCAGGTGCCAGCGGATTACCGCATCGGCATTGTGCCTGCTTCCGATACCGGCGCCTATGAAATGGCGATGTGGACGATGCTGGGCGCCCGCCCTGTCGATTGTCTGGCTTGGGAAAGCTTTGGCGAAGGCTGGGTGAATGACGCCGTTAAGCAATTAAAGCTTAAAGACACGCGCGTGATGAAGGCTGAGTATGGCGCGCTGCCAGACCTCGCCGCGGTTCATCCCGATCACGATGTTTTGTTTACGTGGAACGGCACAACCTCCGGCGTGCGCGTGCCAAACGCCGATTGGATTTCGGCGGATCGCAAGGGTCTTACGTTTTGCGATGCGACGTCTGCCGCTTTCGCCCAAGATCTGGATTGGCCGAAGCTCGATATCGTCACCTATTCATGGCAAAAAGTATTGGGTGGCGAGGCCGCTCATGGCATGTTGATTTTAAGCCCACGTGCCGTTGAGCGCTTGGAGAGCTATACGCCTGCTTGGCCATTGCCCAAGATCTTCCGGCTGACCTCGGGTGGTAAGCTGATCGAGGGAATATTTTCTGGCGAAACCATCAACACGCCTTCGATGCTTTGCGTTGAGGATTATATCGATACGCTTGAATGGGCGCAGTCGGTGGGTGGCCTCTCTGGCTTGATCGCGCGGTGCGATGCCAATGCCAAGGCTGTTGCCGATTTTGTGGCTGAAAAGCCTTTCCTTGACTTTCTGGCACGCGATCAAGCAACGCGTTCCAATACGAGCGTGTGTCTTGTTTTTTCAGATCCTGAAATCAAGGCGCTAACATCCGAGGCGCAAGCCGACTTTGCCAAGTCTGTTGCTTCCTTGCTTGAAAAAGAAGGTGTTGGGCTGGATTTGGGTTCATACCGTGATGCGCCTCCGGGCTTGCGCATTTGGTGTGGTGCAACCGTTCAAACATCCGATGTTGCGGCGTTGATGCCCTGGATTGAATGGGCCTATCGCACAGTCAAAGCGGGCCTCGTCAAAGCCGCTTAACGACCTCGTTTTTTAACGTCCTCTTTCGAGGGGACGTCTCCCTCCAATTCCCTTATCGCGCTTTTGCGCTTTGCACTTGAAAGATAAATTCTATGGCACCTCGTGTTCTCATTTCTGATGCTCTTTCTCCGGCCGCCATCGCTATTTTTAAAGAACGTGGCGTTGAGGTCGATTTCCAACCGGATCTTGGAAAAGATAAAGAAAAATTGGCTTCTATAATTGGCCAATATGATGGTCTCGCCATCCGCTCTGCGACCAAGGTTACGGAAAAAATATTGGCTAATGCGACGCAGTTGAAAGTGATTGGTCGCGCAGGTATCGGCGTTGATAATGTCGATATTCCGGCGGCAACGGCCAAGGGCGTGATCGTTATGAACACGCCGTTTGGTAATTCGATCACGACAGCAGAACACGCGATTGCGATGATGTTTGCTTTAGCGCGTCAAATCCCTTCAGCAGATGCATCAACACAAGCGGGTAAATGGGAAAAGAACCGCTTTATGGGCGTTGAAATTACCGGCAAAACATTTGGTATTATCGGCTGCGGAAATATTGGTGCGATTGTTGCGAATAGGGCCGTTGGCTTGCATATGCGCGTGATTGCTTATGATCCGTTTTTGTCACCCGAGCGTGCGATTGATCTAGGTGTTGAGAAAGTCGAGCTCGAAGAATTATTGGCGCGAGCCGATATCATTACTTTGCACACGCCCCTTACGGCGCAGACAAAAAACATTCTCTCTGCCGATAATTTGGCGCGCACGAAAAAGGGCGTACGCATCATCAATTGCGCGCGCGGCGGCTTGGTGGATGAGCATGCTTTGCGCGCTTTGCTTGATACGGGCCATGTCGCGGGTGCGGCTTTTGACGTGTTTGCCGAAGAGCCTGCAACGTCGAATATTTTGTTCGGTCATCCAAATGTCGTTTGCACGCCGCATCTGGGTGCTGCAACAACCGAGGCGCAAGAAAATGTGGCGCTGCAAGTGGCCGAGCAAATGTCTGATTATTTGGTTCGTGGTGCGATTTCAAACGCCGTCAATTTCCCATCGATTACGGCTGAGGAAGCGCCAAAGCTGCGCCCCTTTATCGCGCTGGCTGAAAAGCTTGGCTCCTTCGCAGGCCAGCTTACGGATGGCGGCTTGAAAGAAGTGCGCATTACCTATCAAGGTGGTGTTGCTGCGCTAAAGATTAAAGCTTTAACAGCGGCTGCCATTGCTGGTGTGCTTCGTCCTGCTCTTCAAGATGTTAATGTGGTCTCTGCACCCGTTGTCGCAAAAGAGCGCGGCATTGTGATTGAAGAAACAGTGCGTGAAGGCGAGGGGGATTATGACTCGTTGATCACGCTAGAAGTGGTGACCGATGAGCTTGTGCGCTCGATTTCCGGTACTGTTTTCAATGATGGGAAGCCAAGGATTGTTGATATTAAGGGCATCAAAATGGATGCGGAATTTGGTCCATCCATGATTTATGTGACGAATGAAGATAAGCCTGGATTTATTGGCCGTTTCGCATCCCTGCTCGGTAATGCGGGCGTCAATATCGCTACCTTTGCCTTAGGTCGCGATAATGAAGGTGGTTCTGCCATCGCGCTTGTTGAAATTGATGGTGAAGCGCCGCCCCACATTCTGCAAGGTATTCAACGCTTGCCTGGCGTTAAGCAAGCGCGTGCCTTGGTTTTTTAAGGTCGTTCCTATCGGAAAATACGGATCAAGCCGGCTTTATTGAAGGCCGGCTTGTTTCCATGGATTGAGGCGACTTAGAGTACCATCCGCTTCACCCATCCATTCTTCGAAAAGGCTAATCGGGTTGAAGGTTAGCGGTATGAGCTGTGCCTCTGTTTCACCATCGGCGGTTGTCATTTCGGCATGATGTTTTTGCGCGAGATGCCGCATGCGTTGATTATGGCTAAGGCATTGCATGCCTAATCTCGTGACCCCACGATTTCGCGCGGCGGTGATGATGCGCGAGAGCAATTGATCACCCAAGCCATGATCCTGATAGGGCTTCTCAACCGAAAAGGCCGTTTCCGCGCGCAGCGGCCATGTGCCGAATAAAATGCGTAACTCGCCGGCTGCAATCAGTTGGGTTTCGTTGAACGTACCATAAATCAGCGTATCAGGACGCAGCGCGGTATCGACATAGTCATGGATATAGGTGTCCGACACGCTGCCACCGAACCGCGAATACCGCGATTCCGGATCGAGCCTTAGCAAATGCTCACGGTAAGACGCGATGTCCATTGGCCATAAACGCCTAATAGAAAGAGTCGCATTTGAACCGGGGTTGACCGAAGCCATGATTGGTTTGTCCTTGGACTTTAGTATCACAATAATATGATGCTGCATTGCACAAAATGCAAGTCTTCCGGTATTCTGATGTAGCGCTATGCAAAAATGTATATCTCAACGCGTTCAAAATCACTTTTCGGGACAGTGGTGAGCGCTCTTTTGAGCGGGAGGGATGACCGAAAAGCTGGAACTTTAGTTCGCCGATTGGGTTGATCCGCCAGAGTATTTTGAGGAGTACCGCCATGATCGGCTCGTTTGGTAATCTGATACGTACGGGTATTTACTATTCCATGCCGAAATTGGCTTTTCGCCTTCATCACATGCGCCACCATCACGATGAGATCGAGATGGATTTATTGCCAGCTTTGGTTGACCCCGAGCGGGAGGCCGTTGATGTAGGTGCTAATATTGGTCGCTACACGCTACCGCTCTCGCGCCTTGCGCGTCATGTCCATGCGTTCGAACCTCATCCACGCTTGGCCTATGTCTTAAGCGCGGCCTTGGACGACAATGTTAGTGTGCATCAAGTTCTTGTCTCCGATGAGCCGGGCGTATTGGCGCTTACGACCCCCATCATTGATGGCAAGCCTTCCGAAGGGATATCCCGTATCGGCGGCTTTAATGACGGCGTAGCGCTTTCTGAGCTTCCGGTTGAGGCGGTAACATTGGATGAGCTCGCCGATCGCCCGATTGGCTTTATAAAAATCGATGTTGAAGGTCATGAACTGAATGTTCTGGAAGGCGCACGCGAATTGCTTGATCGCCAGCAGCCAATCATTCTCATCGAAGTGGAGGACCGGCATCGCCCCCATGCCATTGCCTCGGTGCGCAGCTTTATGGAAGCTAAAAATTATTCAGGCTTTTTTGTTCATAGCGGTAAAATGAATCCGATCTCAGACCACAAACAAGAAATGCAAGATGATACCTTGTTGCAAGCGATAGAGTCTGGGCAGGATCGACGTACTGTGCCTTACGTGAATAATTTTATTTTTATTCCGGAGCGTGCAGATATTTCGGGCATTTTGAATTCATCTGATGCGATATTGGCTGCTATCGGGTAGGTTTTGTGTACGGATTAGCGAGACTATTTTGATCCGTAAGGATCAATAGAACTGCTCATCGGTCCAAACCCTAATGGACCCTAGGAATGAGCGGCTATAGTTTTCTCCGTGCTCTCGGAAGTTTACTGATTTCCTATGCTGCTTACACATTATGCCTGCGGCTATGGTCTAACATGTGTGATGCTCGGTTAGTGTTTAACCAACCGGCACACTGCTTGTTAATAGGTAATTTTATTACTCTTATTTTCTGATTTCACAAGAACATGGGGGTTACGATGACGGGCTATAGCTATACTCTTTACGACTCGGTTGGAACGCCACTTTGGGTCAGCCCAAATGGTGGCTTCTTGGGCACGAAGTTTCTTGATATCGCCGGTAGCGTTACCCTCTTTGACGGTTCAAACCCAAGCTATTTTCTAAGCAATTTGAATTCGAGCGGAACCGTTATTGGTGTTTATCGGTACCCATACGCCCATTATTTGTTTGGGTTTAGTTCTACAAATGGAGATTTTACAGTTATTTCTCCGACTGGAGCAAAATATAATAGCTATCCAACCGCGATTAGTGAAACCGGTGAAATTGTTGGATATTTTGCGCCAAATACGAGCCATGAGAATGGCTTCAGCTACCTTAATGGAATTTATAGTTTCTTTGATCCACCCAACGCTTCATTTACATATCCGACGGCGGTCAATTCCTATGGAGATATTGCAGGAAGTTATGTGGACGCAACCACGAACCAAACCCGAGGTTTTCTTGATCATAATGGTACCATTTTGACATTTGACGTTTCAGGCGCTGTCAACGGTCCTAGTGTAAAGGCTTTAAATAATAGCGACGAAATTGTCGGCACTTATTCCGATGGTACAACGCTACACGGGTTCATTAACAAGAATGGTGTTATAACCACATTAGATGTTATTGATGCGCGGTTTACGAATATTCTGGGATTAAATAATTTCGGTGAGATCGTCGGATATTATATTGATCAATCCGGTAAAGGTCATGGTTTCACATATGTTAATGGTGTTATTGCTAATTTTGATATGCCGGATTCAATTGATACGCATATCGGAAATGTGAATGACTACGGTATGGTGAGTGGCTTTTATACCGATACACAAAACATCGAACACTATTTTACAGCAACACCACTTACGCCTATTGCCGCCGATGATCGATCCCATATTGACGCCAATCATGGACTGAAAATTGGTGAGTGCCGTGGTGTTCTTTCGAACGATACTAATACGATATCCAATGATAAATTATTTGTTGTTGCTGTCGACGGTTCGATGAATTCGGTCGGCACTCTATTACAAGGTCACTATGGTTCGCTTACCCTTCAATCCGATGGTAGTTATGCCTATAAGGCGGCTAACCAACAAAGCTTACCGCATGATAGCGTAGGCGTAGATAGCTTCATTTATACAGCTAGCAATAGCGAAGGCGGAACGTCTACGGCTTCACTCACTATTGTCGTTACCCATAACGATCAGAAATATTACGGCGGACAAGCCAATACAGTCATTAATGGACCTAACATACAGCACACCGTGCTCGATGGTGGAGCAGGTGGCGATACCCTTAATGCTGGCAATAAGGGTGCTGTTCTTATCGGTGGTCATGACGATATTCTCAAGGGCGGTAACGGGTCTGATAATTTTGTTTTCTCTGGACAGTTCGGTGCGAACACGGTCAAGAATTTCGACGCTAACCATGATCTGATGCAGTTTGATCGCTCGTTCTATTTAAGTATCGCTGATGTCCAATCGCACGCGCATCAGGTAGGCGCCGACACGGTTATTGACGGCCTTGGTACCAATGATGTCACACTAACGGGCGTAAAGCTCGCGAGCTTGCATTTCGATACTTCGCATATGCTCCTTGTGTGAGAGCGCCTGGTATTTCGTAGCTAATCTCACGCTTATTTTATGAATCTATTAATCACCATTTTTCCAGGCTAATATATTGTCGTGGATTACATATTTTTAGAATTATATGGTGGTCTACTTACATTCTGGAACTCCGATTTTATTATTTCGGCGTTGGGTTTACTTGTTTTTGATATACCGCGATATTTTATATCAACGATAGCCGTCGCCTTCTTCTCTGGCGGAATTAATCGGCATAGTTTAAAATCCTCCCACCGTGTCAGCGTGATCATTCCGATGTTCAATGGCGCTGATACGCTTCAGCGTTGTGTTGCAGCGCTAAGACGGCAAACTCAGCCTCCTTTTGAAATCATTGTGGTCAATGACGGGTCAACGGATGACACGCGGGCAAAAGCATTGGTGCTTCTATCGGAAGGACGCATTGATCATCTAATCCATTATGGGACGCGTTGCGGAAAATCTGCAGCCGTTAATCATGGCGCGCGCTTTGCCAAGGGTGATCTCATTCTCGTTCTTGACGATGATAATGAATTATATCCGACGGGGATCGAAGCTTTGGCTAAAGCCTTTGATGATCCTCAAGTAGCAGCAGCTGGTGGAAATCTATTGATAGGTAATAAGGATCAGTCCTTCTTAGCCTCAATGCAGTCTATTGAATATCTATTGTCCATTTCCATGGGCCGAAGCTTTCTCGATATGATTAATTCGGTCGCTTGCGTATCGGGGGCTTATGGGATGTTCCGGCGGAATATGTTTATGGCCTTTGGCGGGTTAAATGCCGGATCAGGCGAAGATCTCGAATTAACTTTGCGGATTAGAAAAATTGGTTATCGGGTACGCTTTGTAGCGGACGCCCTGGCGACCATTGATGGCCCAAATAATTTCAGTGGCTTGTTTGCCCAGCGCTCCCGATGGGATCGCGACACTCTTACGATCAGGCTTCGTATCTTCAAAGAGCTGTCGATTTTACATCCTCTGGAAACCCTATCCGGAACCTTACAGAGGCTGGACTATCTAGTATTCGACTTATTCCCGACGCTCATTTTTCCCTTTTACATGATTTACGTCATTGGTGAGCTTGGTGCGGGGTCGGTATATTTCTTCCTAGGGCTTGCTGTCATCATGGTAGGACTGTCGCTCATCAATGTCTCGATTGTTCTATTCCTCTATAGTCCCACTCTCGCCTTCACCGATTTGATCGCTGCATGTGTCTTTCCATTCTATCAGGGAGTTTTGATGAAGTGCGTTAGGTTTATAGCCTATTCAAACGAAATTCTTTTTTCGGCATCTCATAAGGATAGCTATGTTCCGCCCCGGGTTCGAAAAGCACTCTATCAGCCCAAGAAAGTTACCTACACATGACCGAGAGACGTTTCGATCTCGACATTCCGGATCCAATTGAAAGCCGGCGCACCACAAGCGGTCGAATTGTCAGACTGATCTACTCTCTTGGTGTTCTATCGATCGCGCTATATCTCGCATGGCATTTTGGCAAGGGGATGATCTTTCTTGAAGGCCCAGGCATGATAACTGCCCCACGATATGTGGTCTCCAAATCATTTATCTCGCGGGTCAATAGCCTTGATGTAAAGCCTGGAACAATGGTTTCGAAAGACCAAATTATTGGCCAAATTAGATCCTTCGAGGTCGACACTTATATAACGAACCTTATTAAAATTCTGGTAGATCAATATGCCGTTGATAGCGAGCTTCGCGTTAGACTTTCGGTTTCGGAAAATACGCTAGAGTCTGCTAAGAAGCGGTTATCGGCCGCTCAAGACATGGTTAAACAGCTCGATGCTGGGCCAAAGGGCGCCGCTACCTTACTCTATCGATCTGACATCTTTCGTGAACAGGCATCGGCTGAATTAACAGTTGCCCAATCTTCTGCGGAACTGGCGGAGGCCAATCAACAACGCAAGCGGTTGGCCGATGCACAAAAGGTCTTGGAAGATAGACTGGCTAGTTTTCGAGAGGAATTCAATGATGGTCTCTTAACAGCGCCTGTTAACGGTATTGTTGGGGCGAAGATTGCCGATATCGGAGAAACAATTATTCCTGGTAATGCAATCATTGAGATATTTGATGATCGTACACGTTATATAGAGTGGAATATCCCTCCCAATCGCTTAGTTGATCCGGTCATTGGCAGCCTTGTGTTTATAAATGATGGCGCAACGGTTAGCGAAGGGCATGTTACCGAGGTCCTCTCCTTATCCGGAAGTTTTACGGGTACCAAGGGGTCAGTCTTTTCGCCCACTGAATATGGCCAGGTGGCGCGTGTTGTCACAACTGATCCGAAGGCGATGCAGAACCTGAATACAAGGGTTAATGTTCGGATGAACTATGTAAGCTATATGAACATCATCGCGCGCTATATGGGCTGGATATGAGCGAGGTACCTCCCTATTACGTTGAATGCCCCGCTTGCCATAAACTCACCTCAAGGCGATTTCCGATTTTCCATCATATGGTATGTGCCTATGTTGGCCCATCCTATGATTTTCCATTGGAAGGCACGGATTATGAATGTCCTAAATGCCGGCGACATTTGACACCCGATGGGGATGACTGGGAGATCGTTGGTGATTGCCTAAGATGTGAAACATGCGGAGAAGAAATTCATCTATAAAAAGAAGCTATAACAATGGCACCGCCACCTGACTCTCATTTGCTATTTTCGATCAGTAAGTATCTTTTAAACAAAGCCTCATCTGTAACACTATATTCTACTTCTGTTATTGATTTTGGTGGTCAAGAGGACAGATGTGCATTTTGGACAGCGAGTCGAAAATTTTATATC
>DAIOVR010000038.1:0-1635 GCA_036758905.1 Beijerinckiaceae bacterium
ACTCGCCAAAACCTGTGATGGTGTGGACCTGATCAAAGCGGCCTTCCCTTGCGGTTCGATTTCGGGGGCACCCAAGATCAAGGCTATGGAAGTGATCAGCGATGTCGAAGCCGTGCCGCGCGGTGTCTATTGCGGATCGATTGGCTATATCGGTGTCGATGGCTCTATCGATTTGAGCGTTGCTATTCGAACAGTGACCTTTACCCAATTGGCAGCACAGTTTCACGCCGGCGGAGGCATTACGGCGCTTTCTGATCCGGCTGCGGAATATGAGGAAACACTCGTAAAAGCCGAGCGCATTTTTCGCGCCTTCCGACTGCCCTTCGGCGAGGAAGACAAATGATCCTCATCCTCGATAATTATGACAGCTTTGTTTTCAATATTGTTCGCTATTGCAAAGAGCTAGGTGGAGACACGCTCGTTCGACGCAATGATATTGGTTCGTTATCGGATATAGAAGCCTTGAAACCGGAGCGGATTATTATTTCGCCCGGTCCCTGTGGGCCACGCGAAGCGGGACTTTCTCTCGACCTTATCCGACGCTTTTCCGGCCATGTCCCGATCCTTGGCATCTGCCTTGGCCATCAATGTATCGGCGAAGCTTTCGGGGGGATCATCACGCGTGCTAAGCGCCCCATGCATGGTTTAGATTCTTCAATCATACATGATGGGACAGGAGTTTTTAACGGTATCCCTGATCATTTCCAAGCAGGCCGCTATCACTCCTTGATCGTCACGCTGCCCGATCCAGAACATTCTCCTTTAGTGATCACGGCTCGTTCCGACGAAGGTGAAATCATGGGATTACGCCATCGCCACCACCAAACCTTTGGAGTGCAGTTTCATCCGGAATCGATTTTGACGGAATATGGCCATCAACTCATCGGCAATTTCTTGAGTCTCGACAGTAAGGTAGCCGACAATGCTCTGGTATAACGGGAAGCTGGTCGAAGCCGATGATGTTAAATTTGATCTGGCCGACCGAGGCCTGTTGCTCGGCGATGGACTTTTTGAAACGCTGACGGCGTTTAACACCATCCCGTTTCAGCTTGAGGCTCATCTCGACCGGATGACCCATTCGGCTCAACGCCTTGGCATGGTGATGGATCGCGCTTTGCTTCAAGAAGCGGTTTTTGCGGTAGCAGGCTTGGATGAAGCGCCTTGTGTCATTCGCCTCACGGCGTCTCGCGGCACAGGCCCGCGGGGATTATTGCCACCCGATCAAGCAAAGCCCCTCGTTTTCGCTACGCGCGCGCCATGGCATGAAGCCATGGCCTTTGGACAAGCAAAGCTTGCAACAGTTTCTATTCGGCGAAACCCCACTTCCCCTACAAGCTCAATGAAAACTTTGGCCTATCTAGATCCGGTTTTAAGTTTGCAACAAGCGAAAGCAAAGGGAGCCGATGACGCGTTAATCGTGTCGACGTCCGGCAGTATCGCTTGCACCAGCATGGCTAACGTGTTCATTTTGAATCAGAATAACCTTGTTACCCCGGCGCTCGACGGCAGTGTTTTGCCTGGAGTCATAAGGCGGTTAATTCTCGGCCTAGCCCCTAAACTTGGCCTAATCGTAAGCGAAAGAGCGTGCTCGGTGGCCGAGCTTCACGATGCCAATCTTGTTTTCACATCCAATAG
>DAIOVR010000038.1:1735-3713 GCA_036758905.1 Beijerinckiaceae bacterium
ATCATCCGCTCGCTTATCAAATCATAACCCGGCTAACGACTTACTTGCCCCGGACCGGGTTCAAGATGTCCGTACCAATCATCGAGTCAGCAAGCTTACCGAAGTCGATTTTGTAATCGCCGTTCTTGATCGATTGCTTCAGCGCAATCACTTTTGCGTAGTCAAAAGGCGGCTCCGAAAGGCCATTGCCCTTCGCAATCGTCACTTCAACCCTAGTCGCGGCTTCCTTTTGTACCGTCGCCGGATCGGAAACGGGAGCAGAAGGGATTGCAACCTTCAAATCCGCGCTCGGGCCTTTACGGACCGTCGCATCGGAAATCATCGCCTTGTTCACAATAGAGTCTATCATCATACACCTCCAACGCGTGCGTCGAAGAAAGCTACACGTTCTTGTACCTTATAAGACGGCTTTCGATTCAAAAACTTTAATCGAATTTTGAATTTTTTTTATTTTTTTTAAAAAATTCAAAAACTGCCTATTAAATAGCCAATATCAGCGACTTTTCCGCCTAAAAGGCTATTTATCAAAGTGCCTCGATCGACCCTGCCTGGCGGGCCAGCTTAATTTGCCGACGAACCGACGTGGCAAGCCGCTTCCGAAGCTTGGCCCAATTCATCAATTCTTCCATCCGGCGCTCAGCGCGTGCCAGCTGCAGATCTAATGCACCATTAATTACTGCGTCATTCATAACGGCTTTCCTCCGAAATGCTTTAACCGCTTGGCTTATGCCGAGCAAAAATACTTAAGCAAAGAGTGTGCCAAAGCACTATTAGGAGATGCCCGTATGCCGAAAATCGGCTGTGAAAGCGTTAGCCTTACAAGAAAACCTTTAAATTAACCTCTTTCGTCAAAATTCCGACAGTGGCATAATTTACGGGATTGGATTGCTTTCAACTTTTGGGACAATGCCATGGCCATTCTTGATCCAGTTCTTAAGAGTTTGATTCATAACGGAAATCTTCGTGTTATTGATTGGAAAAACCGCCTCGCCGTCTATGGCGACGGCGCTGGCACTCCGGTGACTATCCGCATTCACAATCTAGCCACCGCGTGGCGCCTGATTTTCAACCCGCAATTAGCGGTTGGTGAAGCCTATATGGAGGGCCAACTCACGATTGAAGAAGGCTCGCTCTATGATTTTTTGGATCTTTGCTTCAAAAATGTTGGCCTAAAGCCTCTGCGATATCCGTTAAGCGGATTAACGGAGCGGCTGAGGACTTGGATAAGACGGATCGACCAATTCAATCCCGCCAGCCGTTCAAAAGCCAATGTCGCGCATCATTATGATTTATCCGACACGCTTTATGATCTTTTTCTCGATGCTGATCGTCAATATTCATGCGCCTATGTCATGTCGCCCGATGATACGCTCGAGACCGCTCAAGCTCAGAAAAAGCGCCATATCGCGGCCAAACTCCTCATTAAAGAAGGTCATCGCGTTCTCGATATCGGTTCGGGCTGGGGTGGCCTAGGCCTTTATCTTGGTGATATTTCGGGTGCGGACATTACGGGCCTGACTCTATCCGAACAACAACATGCCGTTTCCAATGAACGCGCCGAAAAGGCGGGCGTCGCTGATCGCGTCCGATTCAAATTACTGGATTACAGGGCTGAAGCAGGAAAATATGATCGAATTGTCTCCGTCGGCATGTTCGAACATGTGGGCGTCAACCACTTTGATGCATTCTTCCATAAAATTTCCGATGTCATAGCCGACGATGGCGTGGCCTTGATCCATGCCATCGGCCGTGCGGACGGACCGGGGCATACCAATCCTTGGATCGATAAATATATTTTTCCCGGTGGCTATTGCCCGGCTTTGTCCGAAGTTATGCCGGCCATCGAGAAAGCGGGCCTCCTTGTAACGGATATTGAAATCCTGAGGCTACATTACGCTGAAACACTCAAAAGATGGCGTGAACGTTTCAACGCGAACCGTGAAAAAATCCGGGCGCTTTACGATGATCGTTTTTGCCG
>DAIOVR010000038.1:3813-14158 GCA_036758905.1 Beijerinckiaceae bacterium
CAAAGATCCAAATCGAGGGGTTCAAGCCCGCTTCCGACCGCGACACGGCGATCAAAGACAAAGCATCCCCCTTCCCAAAGGCTTTCTTCGGGCGGTATTTTTTCGAGATAATTCAGGATGCCGCCTTGAAGATGGAACACCTGATCGAAGCCATGGGCTAACATATAGCTCGAAGCCTTTTCGCAACGGATCCCTCCAGTGCAAAACATCGCCACCTTTTTATGCTTTGCGGGATCGAGATGGGTCTCAACATAGCGCGGAAACTCGCTAAAGCTTCGCGTCTCGGGATCAAGCGCGCCTTTAAAAGTGCCGATCTTCACCTCGTAATCATTGCGTGTATCGAGCACAATGACGTCTGGATCGGATATGAGCGCGTTCCAATCCTGAGGCGCGACATAGGTGCCGACGCGCGCGGTAGGATCAGCCTCCGGTGCGCTTATGGTGACGATTTCTTTCTTTAACCGCACCTTGAGCCGCAAGAAGGGCATTTCATCATCGAATGAAAAGCGCGGGGTTAACTCAGCGATCCCCGCCTCGCGTTTGATAGCATCGATCAAACTGGCAATGCCGCCGCTTTCAACAGCCAAAGTTCCGTTGATGCCTTCCTTAGCGACCAACAAAATGCCCCGAGCGCCCGCATTTTCACAGATAGCGTGCAACCGCTCGCGCAAATCGACCGGATCTTCGACACGCTTGAACTTATAGAAGGCTGCAATTTCGTGGGTATGCATATGCGTCTCTGTTCTTTACCGAGCCGTTTGGTACTGGCAAGACTACCAACAATCAATAATGATTCATCTGGGGAGGTTAAACACCCGTGCCCGCCAATCATGCAAGCACCACGCGCCCGACTGAGCCAATTTCCCAAGACGTACCAGCCACCCGTGATCGGCAAATCGGCATGCTGTTCGTCCTTGGATCGGCGCTTGTCTGGAGTTTTGGTGGCACATTAGCCCGTTTTCTAACGGTTTCCGATCCATGGGCGGTCATTTTCTGGCGGTCTGGATGGGCGGCAGCCTTCCTGATTGGCTATATGCTCAAGCGCGATGGCGCGGCGCGCGCAATGACGCATTTTCGTCAAATGGGTCTCCCCGGTATTGCGGTTAGCCTTTGCTTTGCCACTGCCTCAATGGCGTTCGTTGAAGCGCTTCAATATACGAGCGTAGCAAATATCTTATTAGTGCAAGCGGGCGGCCCTTTGATTGCCGCCTCGCTCGCTTGGCTTTTTTTCCGCGAAAAAGTTTCTCTCGGAACATGGATTGCCATCGCAACCGTGATTTTCGGCATTGGGGTGATGGAGTCTGAATCACTAGATGGAAATATTTCGCCAATCGGCGGCCTCTTATCGCTAACCATCTCACTGGTGTTTGCAATCGCCACCGTGATTACCCGACGCTACGCCCATGTCGAAATGGTCCCCGCGGTTACTTTGGGCGTTTTGATCTCGCTCTGCGTAGCTTACTTTAATGTACAAAGCTTTGCCGTAACGCCGATTGATATGCTTGTTCTCTTTGCCTTTGGCGCCCTTAATCTCGGGTGGGGATTGGCCATGTTTATAAGCGGGGCGCGGCGCATTCCGGCCTCTATCGCTTCTCTAATCGGAACCGCTGAGCCTGTGCTTGGCCCCGTCTGGGTTTGGTTGATCCATGGCGAGACACCGAGCCTTCCCACGATTATCGGCGGACTTATCGTGCTCGGGGCCCTGATCGGCCACTCGCTCGGGCAAATATGGGGCCGGCGCTCCTAATCTGTTAGCAATTCGGCAAGGGATTGAATGACCGCGGATGGCGCCATATCGGTATATTCATCGGCGCGGGCCAGACGGTTTAGCCAAATGCAATGAAATCCGGCAACATTGGCTCCTGCGATGTCCCATCGATTGGAAGATACGAACGCCGTAGCCTTTGGCAAAATCCCCATCTGCTGTTCAACAAGCCGATAGGCCGCGGGATCCGTTTTATACACGCCAATGGTTTCAACCGACAAAAGCGCGTCAAACATGCCGCCAAGATGGGCTGACGAAACGGCGCGTTCGAGCATCGTGGCATCGCCATTGGACAGAATAGCTGTTTTGACTCCCGTAGAACGAAGTGCTGCAAGGGCCGAAGCGGCATCGGAATAGGCATCGAGATCACGATAGGCTTCTAGGATGGTATTGCGCAGTGAGGCATGGTCAGGCGCGATGGTCGCCAACGCATAATCAAGGGATTCTTCCGTCAGCTGCCAAAACGACACGTAACGGGCCGAAAGCGACCGGATCCACGTATATTCAAGCTGCTTGGCCCGCCAAAGTTCGGACAAAGGCCGAGCAAGTGGCCCAAAAACCGCGGCACTTTTCATGACGGCGGCGTGAACATCGAAAATCGTCCCGTATGCGTCAAAAACAACGGTTTCTACGGGAATTCCCTTGATGATTTGCGTCTTCATTTGTTGTTTCATGCCTCAGTATCGATTGGGCTATGCAAGCTCGACCTTGCCAACTTGCAAGTAGGAATTGCCATCCAATAGGACTATTCAGAGTTTGTGCCAATTCATTGTCCACTCGGACATTTTCAGACCGCACCGGAGAATTCTATGACCGACGCTTTGTCCAATATCACAAGCCGCACTTCCGCCAATAATTTTGATCCAACGCATGTCATGACGGCTGCAGAGATCGAGGAGCTTGTCTCCTTCGCCCAGCACGCCCCAACGGCCTTCAACTTGCAGAATTGGCGCGTTGTCGCCTTCTCGTCGAAGGCTCAGAAGGAAGCATTGAAGGCCGCTGCTTATAACCAGCAGAAGGCTGCAGATGCAGCTGTTACTTTCGTCGTCGTTGGTATCAAGGACGGTTACAAAGAAATCGCCCGTCTCGCCAAGCCATTGCTCGACAATGGCGCGATTGACCAAGCCGCCTATGATGGCTGGGTTGGCATGACGGTTGGTTCGCATGAGAACAACCCACAGCTTCAGCACGATGAAGCCTTCCGCTCGGCTTCACTTGCTTCGATGACCTTGATGCTGGCTGCACAGGCTAAGGGTTACGTCTCCGGCCCGATGAGCGGCTTCGTTGCCGATCAGGTTGCAACCGTTGCTGGCCTCGGCCCGAACGAAGTGCCTGTTATGCTGATTGCCGTCGGCCGCGCAGCGCCTGGCAACTGGCCTCGCAAGCCACGTCGTCCGCTTGCCGAGCAAGTCAAGATCGTCTGATTAAGAGTATCTTCCCCAAATAGACCTTCATCCGGCGAGGTAACTCGCCGGATTTTTTATGCCTGCATGGCCAGACGAAGCAGGGCTTCAAAAATGGGTGAGCCGGGTTCCTTCATTCCCTCAACGACATTGAAGTGATGACGATCTGTAAAACCAAGAGCAGGCTCCGTATTAGGCCAAAGCTTGGCAATCTCTTCGCTCTGCCGACGAAATTCCGACGATTCAAGCGCACCATAAATCGGGATTAAGGGCGCCTTTACCAAGGGCTGTTGCATTAAAAGATTGAGTGCTGCAGCGCTTTCTTCCGTCAAGCGCGCTTGCTCGTTGATGGTGGTCTGGATCAAGGGATTAACATCAAAAACACCCGATATTGTAACGCCACCATTAAAAGGCGTAGCCGGCATATTGAAACCAGTCCAATCAGCGGTAAACATCGCTGCCGTCAAATAGCCGCCTGCGGAATGGCCGGTGACGATCAGATTTTTCCTCTCGTCATCCGTAAGCGTTTGATGCCAAAGCGCCGCAATTGCTTTTCGACAGGATATAACGATATCCGCTATGGTTACTTCTGGACATAAGGGATAATTGATCACAGCAACCGTAATGCCGCGATTGTTCAACGCGTCGGCTACCCATGAAAAAACATCTTTTGAAAAACCCCTCCAATAGCCGCCATGAATAAAGATGACAGCCGCCTTAGCGTTTTTAACAGTAAACACATCCGTGATTTCGCGGGGATGATCACCATAGGTTAGATTGCTTTGGTAATTTAGTCTTTGCCGCGTGGCTTCACCCCATTCGGTCCATTTGGGGCCATATTCTGCGGCATCTGATACGCTAAGACGCGGGTTATATTCCAACTCATACCAAGCTTGATCTTTTAACGGCATCTCGTTCCCCTGCCCTTGCGTTTGGCGATCCGTCTCGCATACGATCAGCAAAATCGATCGCGGGCAAGGCGGAGTTCTTTATGTCTTCTATTTCTGATATTTTTTCGCTTGGAAAAGAAAATCGCGTTCTCATTACAGCAGGCGCTTCTGGCATTGGCCGCGCGATCGCGGATCTGTTGATTGATTGTGGCGCGCGTGTGCATATTTGTGATGTCGATGATGCCCATCTGAATGATTTCAGAAAATCTCATCCTACACATGGCGCGACTAAAGCTGATGTATCGAATGAAAGCGATGTAGAGCACCTATTCAATGAAGCAAAGCGGCACTTAGGTGGTCTTGATGCACTCATCAATAATGCTGGTATCGCAGGCCCAACGGGCAAGGTTGAAGACCTTGATCCGATGGAGTGGAAGCGAACTCTTGATATTTGCCTCACCGGACAGTTTCTATGTGCGCGACGCGCGGTACCACTCATTAAGGCAGCAGGTGGTGGATCGCTGGTGAATTTATCCTCCGCTGCAGGGCGTTTTGGTTATGCGTTTCGTACCCCCTATGCCGCAGCCAAATGGGGCGTGATCGGCTTCACGCAATCGCTGGCAAAAGAGCTTGGTCCCGATAATATAAGGGTGAACGCGATCTTACCCGGCATTGTCGAAGGACCGCGCATGACCAATGTCATCAAAGCGCGTGCCGAACAAACGGGCGTGAGTTATGCAGCGATGGAAAAGACCTATCTTGACCGCGTCTCTATGCGCCGCATGGTAACCGCTGGCGATGTCGCAGGCACCATTCTCTTTTTACTTTCTGCGGCAGGCCGCCATATCTCAGGTCAATCGCTTGGTGTTGATGGCAATGTTGAAACACTCTGATTGAATAGGAAATCGTGATGGCCAAGCAACGAAAAGTTATTATCACGTGTGCGATAACGGGTGCTATTCATACGCCCTCCATGTCACCACATTTACCCGTGACACCGGATGAGATTGCAGCCTCCGCTATCGACGCCGCAAAGGCAGGGGCCGCTATTGTGCATCTTCATGCGCGTAACCCTGATAATGGTCGTCCTGATCAATCCCCCGAAGCATTTGGACGGTTTTTATCGACCATCAAAAACGCTTGCGATGTTGTGATTAATCTAACCACAGGTGGTGCGCCATCGATGACGGTTACCGAGCGTGTTCAGCCCGCTGCCCATTTCAAGCCGGAACTTGCCTCGCTCAATATGGGGTCGATGAATTTTGGGCTTTTTCCAATGCTTGGGCGCTTCTCAGAATTCAAGCATGAATGGGAACCTGTCGTCCTTGAAAATTCACGTGACCTAGTGTTTCGGAATACATTCAAAGATATCGAATATGTGCTCGGCACCTTGAAAGATGCAGGCACTCGGTTTGAGTATGAATGTTATGACACGGCGCATCTTTATAATCTCGCGCATTTTCTCGATCGCAAACTCGTGACGCCTCCGCTTTTTGTACAAACCGTGTTTGGTATTTTAGGCGGCATCGGCCCGCACCCCGATGATGTGATGCATATGAAGCGTACGGCTGATCGACTGTTTGGTAAGGATTTCGAATGGTCGGTGCTTGGCGCCGGCCGCAATCAGATGCCGATTGCAGCTATATCCTCAGCAATCGGTGGCCACGTGCGTGTTGGTCTTGAAGATTCAATCTGGGCCGCACCCGGACGTTTGGCCGTGTCGAATGCCGAGCAGGTGACGATCGCGAGAGGTTTGATTGAGGGTCTAGGCCACGCGATCGCAACACCTGACGAGGCACGGGCGATTTTAGGACTTAAAGGTAGCGCGCAGACTTCGATTGATTAATGCCAATCGAAGCGCTCAACAAAATTATCAAATTGGTCAAGCGCTGATTGCTTCTCAGCATCGGTCATGAAGGACGATTTAAAGGCGTTGCGGCCCAGCTGGATGATCTCACTCCGATCAAGATCAAGCGCCGATTGGATCGCAATAAAATTTTCGGTGAGGTAACCGCCGAAATAGGATGGATCATCCGAATTAACGGAAACCAATAGACCCGATTTCAACATTCGTCGTAATGGATGTTGCGTGAGATCCGGACAGACTTGCAATCTTTGATTGGATAGAGGGCAGACGGTCATAGGCACCTGATCATTGGCCAAGCGTTGAACCAGATAAGGATCTTCTAACGCGCGATTACCGTGATCGATGCGCTTTACCTCTAAATCATCCAAGGCTTCGCAAACATAGGCGGGCGGGCCTTCCTCACCAGCATGGGCAACAGTAACAAAACCTTGCTGACGGGCCTCGCGATAGACACGTGAGAATTTAGAGGGAGGATACCCTTTCTCCGATGAATCAAGCCCAATCGCAAAAATATGATCGCGACAGCGACAGGCATCTTTGAGCGTTGAAAATGCTTCTTCTTCTGGCAGATGGCGCAAGAAGCACATGATCAGTTTTGATGAGATTCCAAAATCACGCTTGGCGTGTTCAAGCGCATCAACCAAACCGGAAAGGACGGTGTCAAAAGATACACCGCGCGCAGTATGGCCTTGGGGATCAAAAAAGATTTCAACATGCCGCACATTTTGAGAATGCATACGGCTGAGATACGCAAAGGCGAGATCAAAGAAATCGCGTGAAGTCACGAGCACAGACATGCCCGCATAGTACACTTCCAAAAAATCTTGAAGCGAGCCGAATGCAAAAGCGCGCCTAACCGCATCGACATCAGCATAAGGAAGCTGGATGCCGTTGCGCTGTGCGAGCGCGATCATCATCTCTGGCTCCAAAGTGCCTTCGATGTGAAGGTGGAGTTCGGCCTTAGGCATGGCCTCAATGAAACGGTTAAGCACGCTCATCGACACCTTTCATGTTTCACTGCGAAACCGCAGCGACCAAGAAGCCTGCCCTAAACCCTCCGAAGAAGGGGGATCCCCTCCTTCGGCTATCATAAAAACAAATTAAGCCAGCTTTAGATTGCCGGCGCTTGTCTTGTTTTTCCGCGGATCCATGATCAGCTCGTAGCTGACCTTTTGCTTTTCTTGCAGATCCTGTAATCCAGCCTGCTGGACAGCTGAAATGTGTACAAACACATCCGCGCCGCCGCCATCTGGCTGAATAAATCCATAACCCTTGGTTGCATTAAACCACTTAACAGTTCCTGTAGCCATCACGCCCTCGAAGAAATCCGTCAACCGCTGACGGAGCTTGAACGTAACCTGCAAAATTCTACATGGCAATATTTTAGGGAATAAAATCTACAAATGTCGTATTTTGAACAATTCCATGAGATCGGCCAATATCCGGTAGGCCGTTTGCCAAGTGAAGATGGGTCGATTAAACAGGCTCTATTCAAAATTTGAGGCCAATTCCATGACCACAACCCTTCCTGACCGCCTTTCAATCCATCCCGACAGCCCGTTTCATAATGCTGAATTGCTTCAAAGCGGCGTTGGTATCCTCTTCAATGGCCTAGAGAAGACCAATGTTGAGGAATATTGCGTGAGCGAAGGATGGGTTCGGGTTGCCGCAGGAACGGCAAAAGACCGCCACGGCAACGCCATGACGATCAAGCTAAAAGGCAAGGTTGAGCCGTTTTTGAAGGGCGAATAGGCCTTAAGTTTGATTTTTATAGCTTAAGTCAGACCAAACCATTTTTATAAATGGTGTGCGGACCGATGTTTTTAATATCGCGTTCGCCACAGAGCGCCATGGTGATATCCATCTCTTTTTGGATAATTTCCAAGGCTCGCGTTACCCCTGCCTCACCGCCCGCTCCTAAACCGTAAAGGAAGGGCCTGCCGATGAAGGTCGACTTGGCGCCAAGCGCCAAGGCCTTGATAACGTCCTGGCCGGAGCGGATACCGCCATCGAGATAAATTTCCGTTTTTCCACCAACAGCCGCCACAATCTCTGGCAGAACACGGATGGAAGATGGAGCGCCGTCCAATTGCCGTCCGCCATGATTGGAGACTATAATCCCGTCAGCACCGTTTGCGACAGCAGATCGCGCGTCCTCTGCGTCCAACACGCCTTTAACGATAACTTTGCCGCCAAATCGATCCTTGATCCAACCGACATCGCTCCAGCTCAAGGTCGGGTCGAATTGCGAGCCCGTCCAAGCCGAAAGCGAACTCAGATCGACGAGATTATCGACATGCCCCACAAGGTTGCGGAAGGTGCGGCGATGGGTACCGAGCATCCCCAAGGACCAAGCAGGACGCGTGGCCATTTGCCAAATATGCTTAGGTGTAAATTTAGGCGGTGCCGACAATCCATTCCGGATATCCTTGTGGCGCTGGCCTAAAATCTGCAAGTCCATCGTCAAGACGAGCGCCGAGCATTTAGCAGCCTTCGTCCGGTCAATCAGCCGCTCAATAAAGCCACGATCGCGCATCACATAAAGCTGGAACCAAAAGGGCTTGGTTGTGTTTTCGGCCACGTCCTCAATCGAACAAATGCTCATGGTTGAGAGCGTGAACGGAATCCCGAATTTTTCGGCCGCCTTTGCTGCTTTGATTTCACCGTCGGGATTTTGCATCCCTGTCAGGCCCGTCGGCGCAAGCGCCACAGGCATGGCTACCGTCTCGCCCAACATATCGGTTTTAAGCGAACGCCCTTCCATGTTGACCGCCACGCGCTGGCGCAACATGATCTGGTGAAAATCACTTTCATTGTTGCGATAGGTCGTCTCGGTCCAACTGCCAGAATCCGCATAATCAAAAAACATCTTCGGAACGCGACGTTTCGCAAGCTTCTTCAGATCAGCAATCGTAAGGCAAGATTGAAGGGCAGACATGGACATTTCCCCAAAAATAAAACTCAGAAATCAATGGCTAATTGAAATTTAGCCCGTTGAGAAGTCCGTCCGCAACATAGAAGCGAGGCAATATTGCAGGGAGCGCTTGCTTGTGCGCACGCCGAATGGCTAAGCTATCTCAAAAATGGGAGGCTCGGCCATGGCGTCTTTGGGTGACGAAATCATAAATTGGGTTGATGATAATCGCTCAAACCTCTCCGATTGGAACCAGACCATATGGAATTTTGCTGAAACCGCATGGCGTGAAGAGCGCTCTGCCGCTTGGTATGTGGCGCGTCTAAGGCAAGAAGGGTTTGAGGTCGAAGAAGGCTCAGGCGGCATGCCAACCGCCTTCTCTGCGCGCTGGTCGAATGGTGATGGTCCATCCGCAATGACCTATGCCGAATATGATGCTGTCCCCGGCAACTGCCAAAAGGCAGACATTTATCGCGCGCCGCGTGAAGGATTATCGCGCTTTGCCGGTGGCCATACAGATCCGCATTCGGCCTTGGGCATGAGTGGGCTTGGTGGATTATTGGCCACAAAGGCCGTTATGCAAAAGCATAACATACAAGGCACGCTGCGCTTTATGGGCGAACCCGCAGAGAAAGTTCGCGGCTCTAAGCCTATTCATGCCGCGAAGGGATATTATGACGGTCTCGACGGCATCGTCTCGTTTCATCCCTTCTATATGTTGCCACTCAGCAATACTTGCAGATGGGAAACGCATTGCGGGCCCTATTACGGCGTGATTTACGAATTTCTATGCGAAGAGCCAGAATCATGGCTCGCAAATGTAGGCAAATCATCAAGCGGCAATCCCATTCCGGCCGCTCATACCATGGCGCGTGCACCTGGTGCCAATGATGCGGTAACGATGATGTTTACACTCGGCAAAACCGCGCGGGATCATATGTTGCCACATTCCGGCACTTGGACGGTGAACGAAACGATCCTCGTATCGGGTCAAGCAACAGCCGATAATTTGCCCGCTCAAATGGCGCAGATCATGTACGCCATGCGCGCGCCCTCTCGGGAAATGTTAGATCGTATCTTGGCCGTTCTTGATAGAACCGCAGAAGCTGCAGCGCTTGCGTCCCATTGCACCGTGAAGCGTCATTGGGTTTCAAAGTCCCGTCCAGGCCTTGCCAATCATGCGATGGCACAACGAACCTTTGATCATCTCACGCGTGTTGGTGCACCTCGCTTTGACGGAGATGCTATAATATCAGCACACGCCATTCAAAAAGAGTTAGGCCTTAAACCTATCGAGAAGCCGTTTATCGAAGCGATTGAAACGCTAATGCCCCCGCAAGAAGCTGAACGTTTGATGCGGGCCGAAATTCCTTCATGGCAAACGCATTATACGTCAGATGATTATACGGATATGACATGGCATGCGCCAACCGTAAGACTTTATATTGGTAGGCCAGCCCTCAAAGCACCCGATGGATTTAATTATCCTGATTGGGTGATGAATGC
>DAIOVR010000038.1:14258-17592 GCA_036758905.1 Beijerinckiaceae bacterium
GAAGTCGGTTACACGACGCTGATATGGGGAGACGGCCCGCGCGTGGTTGGCGAGGGTCCTATCCGTACCGGTGTCACGGCGATCTTGCCGCGGGGTCGAGATGATCCGCAAACGGCATGCGCGGCGGGATGCTATTCCTTTAATGGCAATGGCGAATTGACCGGTTTGCACTGGGTCGAGGAATCCGGCGAACTGACAACGCCCATTACATTGACCAACACGCATAGCTGCGGCGTTGCACGTGATGCCACCATTCAATGGCTGGTCACCCGAAAGGATCAGCCGGCCCAAGATTGGGGCCTGCCGGTTGCGGGCGAAACCTATGATGGCGAGCTCAATGACATCAACGGATTTCACGTCAAAGCGGAACACGTCATCCAAGCCTTAGATAATGCACGTGGCGGGCCAATTGAACTAGGTAGCGTTGGTGGCGGCACTGGCATGCTAACTTTTGATTTTAAGGCCGGCTCCGGTTCGGCATCCCGCCTTGTATCCATTGCCGGCGAAACATTTACAGTCGGGGCATTTGTACAATCCAATTTTGGACGACGCCATGAAATGATTATCGATGGCCATCGCGTCGGCAAAGAAATGCCGGGAGGCGAATTACGTGGCCTCCCCGTAGGATCCATCATCACCGTGATAGCGACCGATGCGCCATTGCTGCCGCATCAATTGAAGCGGTTGGCGCGTCGCGTACCTGTTGGCGTCGCAAGAACCGGCGGTATCGGTCACAATGGATCGGGTGATATTTTCATTGCGTTTTCGACAGCAAATCGTGAAGCTTTTTCAAACCGCTCTACGATTATATCGATGCGAACTTTGGCGACCGGACGAGCCATTGACGCTTTATTCGAAGCGACAGCGCAGGCAACGGAAGAAGCTATTCTAGATTCCATCATCGCGAATGAATCGATGACTGGTGCCGATGGCAACACAGCAATAGGCATTGATCATCATCGCCTGCTTTCCCTCCTCGTGTGAATTAAAAGAGAGCGCGATGGAAACGGAAAAATATTACGATCCTGATTGGCGTGATCGCTTGTTCCAGCGATGGCATGGCGTCGATGTCGAAGGAATCCTACCCGTTGCCGCTATCGCTTCTGCAGAGCTAGCGGCCACGGCTCGCGGCACCTTCTATCAACCCATCCCTGTTCGCTATCTCAAACGCATTTTAAAAAGCGCGAGGGCAACGGGTATTCCATTCCGTAATTTCGTTGATATGGGCTGCGGTAAAGGCAAGGCCTGTTTATATATGGGGCGGACAGGTGCTTTTCGTCGTGTGGTTGGAGTAGAAATATCGTCGCCCCTCATTTCAATAGCGCGCGATAATAAAATTCAAATGGGAGGCACTTCCCACGTCGAATTCGTTCAAGCCGATGCCCAAACCTATCTGCTGCCGGATGGTCCGACCCTCGTCTTTTTGTTCAATCCCTTTGATGCCATCGCTATGTCGAGGTTTATTTCATTTAATCTGAGACACTTCCAAAGGCATGGCTCCATCATTGCCTATGCCTTTGATATTGATCGCGAAGTTTTAAAAAATCACGGATTCAAAGCACTTTGGCGCGACAGCAAAAACCGCCTATCGTTCCACGCCATCTCATAATCTTATCCGCGCATCGCAAAAAAACGGCTGTTTAAGCGGTGATCTGTTCTTTAGACAGATCGTAGGTGTAATTGGACTTTGGATTTCGTCCAATTTCCTCCCATCTGTGACTTTATTCCCCGGCTGAGTATCTCGCCGGGGATTTTTTTATCGCTTTTGTAATTTACCGCGCTTTTTGACCGAACAGGACCGCCTGTGCGTCCTTATCGGTGGCTAAATTGTATTTATTTGGCGCATCAGCGCCCGCGGCAAGTCCACGCTCTACCGCCGGACGCGCGATCAAGGATTCATACCAACGCTTCAAATGCGGGAAGTCTTCGAGCTTTTGGCCGATACGTTCGTGGCCCTTTACCCAACCGACCGACGCCATATCGGCAATCGAATAGTCACCAGCCAGATATTCATGCTTTGCCAATTGACGATCCATAACGCCATAAAGGCGATTAACCTCGTTGGTGTAGCGGTTAATGCCGTACTCAACCTTTTCTGGCGCATATATGCGGAAATGGTTCGCTTGACCGGACATCGGGCCCAAACCACCGACTTGCCAGAACAGCCATTCCTCAACAGCGACGCGCTTGCGTTCGTCCGACGGATAAAACTTACCCGTCTTCCGACCGAGATATTGCAAGATGGCACCCGACTCGAAAATCGAGATCGGTTGGCCATCCGGCCCATTGGGGTCAACAATGGCTGGTATGCGATTGTTCGGTGAAATCGCCAAAAATTCAGGTTTGAATTGATCGCCCTTACCAATGTTCACAATGTGAAGATTGTAGGGTAGCGAGCATTCTTCCAGCATGATCGAAATTTTTTGACCATTTGGCGTTGGCCAATAATAAAGATCGATGGCGTTTTTTGGGCTCTCGGACATTGGAATTCTCCTCGATTACAGCAAAAGATCAGAGTTTCTTTTTAAAGCCTAGATGGGACTGAGCATAACCCAAACGATCATAAAAGCGATGCGCATCCTTACGCTTAATACTGGATGTCAGCTCTGCAATAACCGCACCGCCTTGGCGCGATTCTTCCTCAACATAAGCCATCATGGCCGCGCCAATCCCGCGGCTACGATGCGTTGGCGCGATCTGAATGGAGCGAAATAAGATATGCGGACGCCCCCGCCCCGTGAGCTCGACCAGAACAGTAGCGATCATGCTACCGATCACAGCGCCTTGTTCCTCGGCCACAAAAAGATGCTCACCTGGGTCGGCGAGCAGGGCATCCATAGCCATCTCATAAGCAGGGATATTTTCAGGCGTCCACGCATCACCATGGCCGCCAACTTCATCAGCTTCATGAAGGGCGATAATGGCTGGTAAATCAGCCCTTATCGCCTTTCGAAAGATAATCTGGCCGTTCATCCGGCCTTCCTAGACTCAGGCGGTAGCAAGGTCGAGGGCGGAGCAAAATGAGGCAATGAGGAAATGCGATCCATCCAAGCGCGGATGGATGGATATGTACTCAGATCTTCACCGCTTTCGTCTGCAAAGACAACGACGCCGAACAAATCAATATCAGCAATCGTCGGTTGCGCACCCGCGAGCCAATGATGGCCTGCTGCAAACCACTGCTCGAGCGTATCAAGCGCTGCTTTACGCTCCGCTTCATACATTGCGACTTGCGGCGCCTCTAACTGGCGGAAACCGCGCTTCCATCCGCGCAAGCGATAGATAGGCGCGTCGAGCTTGTCCCACCCCCAGAACAGCCATTCGCGCGCGCGAA
>DAIOVR010000039.1:0-1558 GCA_036758905.1 Beijerinckiaceae bacterium
ACTTGACGCCGTGCCAAGGCCTGCGGCGTTGCGGATGATCGGCTCGTAGAGCTTCTTCCATGCTACATTCGGCCACATGAAGGTCTTGTAGTAAAAGCCTGCCACAAAGAGCGGCGACAAGAGATTGTTGATCGCGCCAACATCGAAGCTCAAGGAAGGCCAGCGATTTTGGCTCTGAGCGGCGAGGCCATCATAGAGTTCGACCTGGGGCGCGCGTAAATTCGGCGTGTGCCGTGCGCCTGTACCAACGCTGACGAGCGCATTCGGCTCATCTGAACCAGCCGTCACAACACCGCGTGGGCGGTGATATTTGAACGATCGGCCCATCAAATGCACGCCATTGGCGAGCAAAGCGGAAGCGAGCGTATCGCCCGCAAAGCCACGATAGGTTTTGCCGTCAAAGGTGAAAGAAAGCGGTTTGGTCCGGTCCACCCGACCGGAGCGCTTGGCGCGAAGCGTCAGGCTCATTGGTGGGCCTCCTTAACAATATCTGCAAGGTCAGGCTTAGGCTGGCCTGCGGGGTAGGTTTTCAAAATCTTGTCGCTCACAGTATCGCGCACGCAATTGAAGAAACGCGCGCAGCCGGACACGTGTCGCCAGCGTTCAATGTGGAGGCCTTTCGGATTGGAGCGGAAATAGAGATATTCCGCCCATTCCTGATCGCTCGTCAAAGAGGGATCAGCCGGGCGCGCAATATGCGCTTCGCCTGCGTAGCGGAATTCGAGTTCCGGGCGATTGCCGCAATGGGGGCAGGGAATAAGCAACATGGTTCTGCTCCTTAATGCGCGACGGCGGCAGCGGCCGCTTCATCGATCAGGCGGCCGGTTTTGAACCGGTCGATGGTGAAGGCCGCGTTGATCGGGTGTGGCTCGTCCTTCGCAATGGTATGCGCGAACACATTGGCCGAGCCCGGCGTGGCCTTAAAGCCGCCCGTTCCCCAGCCGCAATTCACGTAAAGACCCTTTACAGGTGTCTTCGATAGGATCGGCGAACGATCTGGCGTCACATCAACAATGCCGCCCCAATTGCGCAGCATTCGTAGACGACGAACATTCGGGAACAATTCGCAAATCGCGTCGAGCGTGTGCGTGGTGATGTGGAGACCGCCCGTCTGGCTATAGGACGTGTATGCGTCCGTGCCTGCCCCGATCACCAGCTCGCCTTTGTCGGACTGGGACATGTAAGCATGGATCGTGTTCGACATGACAACGCAAGGCATGATCGGCTTCACGGGCTCCGACACAAGCGCTTGCAGCGGATAGGATTCAAGCGGCATGCGCACATCGGCCATGCTCATGATCACGCTGGTATGACCTGCTGCAACGACACCTATTTTCTTGGTGCCGATAAAGCCCTTGGTGGTTTCAACACCCGTGACCGCGCCTTGTGCGTCGCGGCGGATGCCCTTCACTTCGCAATTCTGGATGATATCGACACCCATTGCGCTGGCTGCACGCGCATAACCCCAGGCGACCGCATCGTGACGCGCGGTGCCACCGCGACGCTGCAACGCTGCGCCTAAGATCGGATAGCGCATATTGGGCGAGATGTTGAGGAT
>DAIOVR010000039.1:1658-2796 GCA_036758905.1 Beijerinckiaceae bacterium
GGCCAATGCCGATGCGCGGATAATGCTTGTTTTGCTAGGTTGAGGAATGAGAAGCGCAAACTCGCTCTCCTTCTAAAATGGGGCGGGACACTTAGCTTTTGACGGTATTGGACACCAAAAGCCAATGAAAATCAGTCATGCAGCTATTAAGACGCCTTATCGACTTCGTCCTTTATCGAAGCGTCATTCTCATGTCGATAGGCGTCATGCCGCAGATGAAACGTATAAAAGCTCGCTATAAAGCGCCCTTGCCCCGACAAATCAGAATAGCATCGTCGATCCGGCGATTAAGCTCATCCTCCGGTAGCGTCGTGACCGGCGGCGATTTGGTGGCAATTTCATTGCCCACGCATGAGCAGGATAAAACACATTTATCGCTTTTGTTTCCGGCGGCGACACAACTCGCCGTGCAGGCTTTGGCAAAGCCGCCATCGACCGGCGCAAAGAGATGGAGCGGTCCGGTTATACTCAACAGGGCCCACAAAAGACCCATCAAAATCGGCTGATGGAGCAAATAAACCGGCAGACTAAACCGTCCGAGCCGCGCCAAGGAGCGACTTAGCGCATCAACGCGGGAGCGCTGAAACCACGCGGATAAACGAGGGCGTCTATCAACAAAACGCGCTGCAACACTTCCCGCAAGCACCACCCCGAACCAGGGAAAAAACGGTACGTAATCATTGGTGCGCGGCAAGACATGATTGAGGCCGAGCCAAAAGAGCCAAGGCCTATCAAACAGCGGATGGTAAACCATAAACGGCGCAGCGATTGAAAAAATGGCGAGTGCTGCAACCAATAAAATAGGTGCACGCAGAAAAGGCAGAGCCAACAGGCTTGAAAGCGCAATGCAATGCAAAACGCCAAAGAAAATCCAATCGTCCGGCATCGTAAAAAACGTACCGACCGAGACGATAATGGCGGCACCCGCAACATAGCGCAGACGTCTTAAATAGGGTTTGATCGGCAGTCCGTTACGCGCCGCCAAAGCGAGACTAATACCGACGATAAAAAGAAAGCTGCCCGCGATACAATGCGCGAGCAAACGACCTTCGGGCGTGAACGATATATCGTAATCAATGATGCCGAAAAAGCCGAGATCCCATGTGAAATGAAAAAGGATCATAGCGATGATAGCAAT
>DAIOVR010000039.1:2896-7982 GCA_036758905.1 Beijerinckiaceae bacterium
TTAGTGAACCAGTTGCGAACGCAACGCTTCGATTTGTGCCAAACGCTCGGCGGCAAGGCGCTTGCCTTCGTCCGTTGACGCGGCAGCAAGAGACGCCGTTGCGAGCTCAACTTCAGCGGTGAAGGCCGCGTCCGTCATATTGGCGACCGGAATGGCTTGATCGGCCAAGACGGTCAAAAGGCTCGGCGTCGCATCCACGAAACCGCCGCGAATGAAAACCGTTTCCGAAGTTCCTTTGGCGTCCGTATAGGTCAATACACCCGGGCGAAGCGCCGACATAACAGGCGCGTGGTCTTTCAACACCGCGAAATCGCCTTCCGTGCCTGGAACGACGACTTGTTCAACATCACCTGAAAAGAGAATCTTCTCAGGTGAAACGAGTTCGAATGTGAAAGCGGCCATGATGGTCTCCGTCCGTCGTCAGCCTGAGCTTAGGCTGCTTCCTTCGCAAGGCGATCGGCCTTTTCGATGGCTTCTTCGATGGTGCCAACCATGTAGAAGGCCGCTTCTGGAAGGTGGTCATACTGACCTTCAACCAGACCCTTGAAGCTCTTGATGGTATCGGCGAGCGAGACGAGCTTGCCTGGCGAACCCGTGAACACTTCGGCGACGTGGAACGGCTGCGACAAGAAACGCTCGATTTTACGGGCGCGAGCCACCGTCAATTTATCGTCTTCCGACAATTCATCCATACCAAGAATGGCGATGATGTCCTGCAACGACTTATAGCGCTGAAGCGTCGACTGCACGGCACGGGCCACTGCGTAGTGCTCTTCACCAACGATCAAAGGCGACAACATGCGCGAAGATGAATCGAGCGGATCCACTGCTGGATAAATGCCCTTTTCCGCAATCGAGCGCGACAACACAGTTGTTGCGTCCAAATGGGCGAAGGATGCTGCTGGTGCCGGATCGGTCAAATCGTCGGCAGGCACGTAAATGGCCTGCACCGAGGTGATCGAACCCTTGGTCGTCGTGGTGATACGCTCCTGCAACGCGCCCATATCGGTGGCGAGCGTTGGCTGATAGCCCACGGCCGAAGGAATACGGCCCAAAAGCGCGGACACTTCAGAACCAGCCTGCGTGAAGCGGAAAATGTTATCGACGAAGAAGAGCACGTCCTGACCCTGATCGCGGAAATGCTCGGCGACCGTCAAACCTGTGAGCGCAACGCGGGCGCGCGCACCTGGAGGCTCGTTCATCTGGCCGTACACAAGGGCGCATTTCGAACCAGCAGCCGAGCCGCCATGTTCCTTCGGGTCCATGTTCACCTTGGACTCGATCATTTCGTGGTAGAGATCGTTACCTTCACGGGTACGCTCGCCAACACCTGCGAACACGGAATAACCACCGTGGGCTTTTGCAACGTTGTTGATGAGTTCCATGATCAGAACCGTCTTGCCGACGCCTGCGCCGCCGAACAGACCAATCTTACCGCCCTTGGCGTAAGGTGCCAAAAGGTCAACGACCTTAATGCCCGTCTCAAGGATCAAGCCTTCTGTCGACTGTTCGGCATAGGTTGGTGCGTCTTGGTGGATCGCGCGATAGGCTTCGGCTTCAACAGGACCGAGTTCATCAACAGGCTCGCCGATGACGTTGATGATGCGGCCCAATGTGCCTGCACCAACCGGAACGGAAATTGGCGCGCCCGTATCGGTCACTTCCTGACCGCGAACGAGACCTTCCGTCGTGTCCATCGAGATGGTACGGACCGAATTTTCGCCGAGATGCTGCGCCACTTCGAGCACGAGGCGGTTGCCACGGTTCGTCGTTTCGAGTGCGTTCAGAATTTCAGGCATATGGCCTTCGAAGTGCACGTCAACGACGGCGCCGATGACCTGTGTGATTTTTCCGACTGCTTTAGTGGCCATGGTCTTTATCCTTCATCCGTCCGTTCAGAGCGCTTCCGCGCCCGAGATAATTTCAATCAGTTCTTTGGTGATCATCGCCTGACGCGAGCGGTTATACTTGATCGTCTGTTTCTTGATCATGTCGCCGGCGTTACGCGTTGCATTATCCATCGCACTCATCCGCGCGCCTTGTTCAGAGGCTGCGTTTTCAAGCAGAGCCGAGAAGACCTGCATCGAAATATTGCGCGGTAAAAGGCTGTCGAGAATTTCCGTCTCATCGGGCTCATATTCGTAAGCTGCGGTTACAGCAACACCCGCTGGCTTTTCAGGAATTACCGCAGGCACAATTTGCAAGGCCGTTGGGAATTGCTGAATGACCGATTTGAAGCGCGAATAGAACACGGTGCAAACGTCAAACTCACCTGCTTCGAACCGCGCAATGATCGAACGGGCAATCGAATCCGCATTTTCAAAGCCTATATAACGGACCGAGCGCAGATCAACGAACTCAATAATGTTCTTGGCGAATTGGCGCTTGAGAAGATCATTGCCCTTCTTACCGACGCAGACGATCTTTACCGTCTTGCCTTCGGCCATCAAGGCATTCGCTTTATCGCGGGCCAAGCGGGCAATCGACGAGTTGAACGCGCCGCATAGACCGCGCTCTGCCGTGCAGACAACGAGCAGATGCGTTTTGTCGTCGCCGGTGCCTGCCAAAAGCGCAGGTGCCGCTGGCGTGCCAGCGACGCTCGCGGCCACATTGGCCAACATCGCATTCATGCGCAACGCGTAAGGACGCGCTGCTTCTGCCGCAGCCTGAGCGCGACGCAGCTTTGCCGCCGCCACCATTTGCATGGCTTTGGTGATCTTCTGCGTGGCCTTAACCGACGTGATGCGGTTTCGGAGGTCTTTTAATGAAGGCATGGTGCGCCCCTTTCAGACCCCGATTACGAGAAGGATTTCGCGAAGGCGTCGACCGCAGCCTTCAAGGCCTTAGCCGAATCATCGGAGAGGTCCTTGGAGGAACGGATAGCTTCGAGAAGAGCTGCATTCTGCGACTTCAACGCATTGAGCAAGCCATCCTGGAAGGCTTTCACGCGGTTGACGGGCAGCGCATCGAGATAGCCGTTAACACCAGCGTACAATACGCAAACCTGCTCTTCCATCTGCATCGGCGAGAACTGCGTCTGCTTCAGAAGCTCGGTGAGGCGGGCGCCACGGTTCAGCAAGCGCTGGGTCGTTGCGTCCAAGTCACCGCCGAACTGAGCGAAGGCGGCCATTTCACGATACTGGGCGAGCTCACCCTTGATCTTACCAGCGACCTTTTTCATGGCCTTGGTCTGCGCGGCGGAGCCGACGCGCGACACCGAAAGACCCACGTTCACGGCAGGACGGATGCCTTGGAAGAACAAATCGGTTTCCAAGAAGATCTGACCATCGGTGATCGAAATCACGTTCGTAGGAATGTAAGCCGACACGTCATTGGCCTGCGTTTCAATGACGGGCAACGCCGTCAACGAGCCAGAACCTGATGGCTTACCAAGCTTTGCAGCACGCTCAAGCAGACGCGAATGGAGATAGAACACGTCGCCAGGATAGGCTTCGCGGCCTGGAGGACGACGCAGAAGAAGCGACATCTGGCGATAGGCGACAGCCTGCTTCGACAAATCGTCATACACGATCACGGCATGCATGCCGTTGTCGCGGAAATATTCGCCCATGGTGCAGCCTGTGAACGGGGCCAAGAACTGCATTGGAGCCGGATCAGATGCGGTAGCCGCAACAACGATCGAATATTCAAGCGCGCCTTGCTCTTCGAGAACCTTCACGAATTGCGCAACAGTCGAACGCTTCTGACCGATAGCCACGTAAACGCAGTAGAGCTTCTGGCTTTCGTCAGAACCCTGGTTGATCGCCTTCTGGTTCAAAATCGTATCGAGCGCGATGGCGGTTTTACCCGTCTGACGATCGCCGATGATCAATTCGCGCTGGCCGCGGCCAACCGGGATCAAAGCGTCAACCGACTTCAGGCCCGTTGCCATTGGCTCATGCACGGACTGACGAGGAATAATGCCAGGGGCCTTAACGTCAACCTGCTTGCGGGCTTCAGCCTTGATCGGGCCTTTGCCATCGATCGGGTTGCCAAGCGCGTCAACAACGCGGCCCAAAAGACCCTTGCCGACAGGCGCGTCCACGATGGCGCCGGTACGCTTCACCGTCTGGCCTTCTTTAATGTCACGGTCGGAACCGAAGATCACGACGCCGACATTGTCGGCTTCGAGGTTCAAGGCCATGCCGCGGATGCCGTTTTCGAACTCGACCATTTCGCCCGCTTGGACGTTGTCGAGGCCGTAAACACGGGCAATACCGTCGCCGACGGAGAGCACTTGGCCTACTTCGGTGACATGTGCTTCAGAACCGAAGTTCTTGATCTGATCTTTAAGAATGGCAGAAATTTCTGCGGCGCGGATATCCATCAGCCGACCTCTTTCATCGCGGTTCGAATGCCGTTGAGTTTCGTACGAAGTGAAGAATCGACCATTTTGGAGCCGATCTGCACGATAATTCCACCGATGATCTCCGAATCGATCTCAAGATCGATCTCGGCACCTGCACCGGCAACATCTTTTAAAGCCGCCTTGATCGCGTCCAACGCCTTAGACGATGGCGTTTCAGCGAGCGTGACGGTCGCACGCGTGACGCCGCGGTCCTGATCGACCAGCTGGCGGAAAGCCTTTACCATCTGACGGACGGCAAAAAGGCGACGCTGGGTTGCGACAAGAAGGAGAAATTTTTGCGCTAGGCCCTTAACGCCGATTTTTTCCAAAATCGGCTGTAACGCCTTCACCTGATCCTCGGCGCTAAACACAGGACTGCGGACAAAACGCTGCATATCCTCATGCGCCTCGATGAGGGCATCGAAGGTCGTAAGGTCGGCAACAACCGTATCAACCGCGCCCGATTCTTTGGCGAGATCGAAAAGGGCGGTCGCATATCGCCCGGCAAAACCAGATGTGATCGATTGTTGGGCGGCCACCAGCAGGTCTCTCGTTTTAACAAATGGGTGTCACAAACGCCTTATTACGTCAGGCCAAACTGGCTTTACGCAACAGGGACGTAAGGACTGGAACATGCTCGTTTCTGCCTAGTCAGCGAAAACGGCACGCGGGGTGACTAGCATAGGGAATTGGGGAGTGCAATGCGGTGTGAATAAATGTTGAGCGCAACTTTGGTTT
>DAIOVR010000039.1:8082-17203 GCA_036758905.1 Beijerinckiaceae bacterium
TGTTTCCGGTGATTTTAGGCGCGCGCGCCATCCAATGGCGGATATAGGTTTGCATATCGAAATCCCGCGGCGTTCGGACCAAGAGACGGAATCGGTGGCGGCCCCGGATAACGGCTAAGGGCGCTTCGGCTGGTCCTAGCACATGGACGCCGGGAGGCGGCTCGGCCATTCGCGCCAGCATCCTTGCATGGTTTTCGGCAGGATTTCGGTCATCTGCGCTCACAATAAGGGCTGCTAAGCGGCCAAACGGCGGTAAGACGGCCATTTCGCGTTGAGCAGTCTCCTCGGCATAAAACCGCTCGCTATCGCCGGAAACCAATGCACGGATCACCGGATGCGTCGGATCATAGGTCTGGAGAAGGGCGCGGCCTTTGGTTTCGCCGCGTCCGGCACGGCCTGTGACCTGTTGCAGCATCTGGAAGGTGCGTTCGGCGGCGCGCGGATCGCCCGAGGTTAGGCCCAAATCGGCATCCACAACGCCAACCAGCGATAAATAGGGGAAATGATGGCCTTTAGCGACCAATTGGGTGCCGATAATGATTTGAAACTCGCCGGAAGCGACGGCCTCGATCTCGCGCCGCAAGCGTTCCGTCCCGCCGGGCATATCGGAGGAGAGCACGAGAACGCGGGCATTGGGGAAGGCTTCAGCGACTTCCTCGTTCAATCGCTCGACGCCCGGACCGCAGGCGGTCAGGCTTTCGACGGCTTGGCAAGCGGGACAATTATCCGGCCTGCGCTCCACATGGCCACAATGATGGCACATCAGAGCCCGCCTAAAGCGGTGCTCGACGAGCCAACTTGTGCAATTGGGGCATTGAAAGCGGTGGCCGCAATGGCGGCATAGCGTCAAAGGCGCATAACCGCGGCGGTTCAGATAAAGCAAAACCTGTTCGCCACGCTCGATCGTATCGGCCATCTCATGCACGAGGCGGGGGGCTAAAAACTTACCCCGCGCTGGCGCGTCTGATTTCAAATCGATGGTACCGATTTCCGGCATTGGACGCCCGCCATGGCGTTCGGGCAGGCGTAGATGGGTGTAGCGGCCCTTCGCCGCATTTACGCGACTTTCAATGGAAGGGGTGGCGGAGGCTAAGACAACCGCAAGATTTTCGATGCGGCCGCGTACAACGGCCATGTCACGGGCGTGATAATGCACGCCATCTTCCTGCTTATAGGCCGTTTCGTGCTCCTCATCGACGATGATCAGGCCAAGATTGGCATAGGGAAGAAACAGCGCGGAGCGCGCACCGGCGATGACTTTCGCCTCGCCGGACGCCAAAGCTGTAAAAGTCCGCTCGCGTTTCCGTCCGGTGACGCCTGAGTGCCATTCGGCGGGCCTTGTGCCGAATCGCTTCTCGAATCGGTCCAAGAATTGGCCCGTCAGCGCAATTTCAGGCATCAGGATCACCGCTTGTTTGCCTTGACGGAGTGCTTCGGCCACGGCCTCGAAATAGACTTCCGTTTTGCCCGATCCCGTTACGCCTTCGAGCAAGGTGACGGAGAACGCACGCTGTTTGACCGTTTCGATAAGGGCGTCGACCGCATTTTGCTGGCCGGGCGAAAAGCTGTTGGCGGCGAAATCGGGGTTCGGTGCATCGGCTATCGCACCCGGAAGCATGGCTTCCGGCACCAGGGTGCCTTCGTCGATAAGGCTATCGATCACCGAAACGCCGACGCCTGCCAGATCCGACAAAGCGCGTTTGGAATAAAGCAAGCCGCCTTCCGCCGCCGCCATCACCCGGGCGCGTCCGGGGGTGAGGCGTTTGGGGGGCGGGCCCAAAAGCCGAACACCGATCTGCACGCGTTCAGGGCGATCAATTTCCGGCCCGCGCAACGCCATACGAACAACCGAGCCGCGCGGCGCGAGCGTGTAGCGGGCGACCCAATCGATAAACTGCCGCAAGGGTTGAAGGACCGGCGGTGCATCGGCTTTGGCCTTGATGCTTTTGAGATTGGACGGACCACCTGATGCGGCCTCGCGAATGTCCCAGACGACGCCTGTTGTCTCGCGCGGGCCGAACGGGACGTGGACGACATCGCCCGCCTCTAACACCATGCCTTCCGGCACCGCATAGGAATACGCGGTATCGAGCGCGACAGGGGTGAGGATATCGGCGATGAAAGATGGATTGGGTCGATTGTTCACGCGGCGTGATCCGGGAAGGACTTAACATCCAAATCATGCTCACGCTGCCTGACTTCGGCCAAATCATGCGCTGCCTGCAGGCGAAGCCAGACTTCCGCTTTGCCACCAAAGGCCTTTTCAAGCCTCACCGCCATTTCTGGTGTAATGGATGAGCGCCCGACACATACATTATGCAATTGCTGTCGCGTGACGCCTAACCCGAGCGCTGCCGAAGCAATGCTCAACTTTCGCTCATCAAGCGTATCGCGCACCAGCCTACCGGGATGGGGTGGCGCTTTCATGGTCAAAGACACCGGAGCGATTTCTTCAGTGATAATCGACAAAATCGACCTCCCATGCGTGTCCTTGCTCAAAGCGGAAAGTGATCCGCCAATTGGCTCTAACCGTCACCGCCCAATATCCTTTGCGGTCCCCTTTTAACGGATGCATCCGAAGCGTTGGCATATTGATGTCATCGGGCACTTCGGCAACGGCTAGCACGCCTAAAATCATCTCAATTCTCTCTACCAAATCAGGCGGAATTTTACGCCGATCTTGATCAAGATAGAGCGCTCGCAGACCTTTATGTTTGAAGGATGCAATCATTGAACTGGCTTGTCAAATGTAAATTGACGATTTACTTTTTAAAGAACTCAACCGCTTTTTAACTTCTCTACTTTCTAGTGATCCTATGACCCCGTCACCTGTTCCATCCTCCAGTTCCTTCCTCGCTTGGCAGAGGCATTTGTCGGGCGAGCGGCGGCTTTCGCCGAAGACGCTTGAGGCCTATGGGCGGGATGTGCGGCAATTTATGGCCTGGCTTGGGACCTCAAGTGATAGCGATGAGGGCATCGAGAAACTGGCCAAGCTGAAGCCGGTTGATCTGCGCGGGTTTATGGCCTCGCGGCGTAAGGAAGGTGTCGGCAGCCGGAGCCTGATGCGGTCGCTGGCCGGGATCCGGTCCTTTTTACGGTTTCTCGAGAAACAGGGGTTAGCGGATGCGTCCGCCCTTTCCGTGATCCGCGGGCCGAAGCTTGGGCGGTTGCTACCCAAACCCGTGGCGCCTTCCATGGCGAAAAAGCTGGTCGATCCGTCCGAGCGCGAGGGCGAGACACGCGAGCCCTGGATTTTGCTGCGCGATGCGGCGGTGATGACGCTGCTTTATGGCTGCGGCTTGCGCATCTCGGAGGCTTTGGGCCTAACGGTTGAAAACGCGCCGACACCCGAGCGCGACACGATTCGCGTGCTCGGCAAAGGCGGCAAGACGCGGATTGTGCCCGTTATTGCGCCTGCCATTAAAGCGATTGAAGCCTATCGCGCTCAATGCCCTTATGAGCTGACACCGAAAAGCCCGTTGTTTCGGGGGGCTCGCGGTGGGCCGCTTTCACCACGCATCATTCAACTAACCATGGAACGGTTGCGCGGCGGGCTTGGTCTGCCGGATTCAGCTACGCCACATGCGTTACGCCATTCGTTTGCGACGCATTTGCTGTCGCGCGGCGGGGATTTGCGCGCGATCCAGGAATTATTGGGCCATGCCTCGCTTTCCACCACGCAAATCTATACGGAAGTGGATGGCGCGATGCTGCTAAAAGCGTTTGAGGCGGCCCATCCCCGCGCCTGAAAGACTTGGATGATCAGTGATCGGGCCGACTTTATTCAGGCTAATACCGTGTTGCTGCCTGTGCCGCACGCACCCGAAATTCGGCTTTATGTGGCCGATGAGGTCACCGATCTGTGGCACAAAACCGAGGAAGATCTGGAGAGTATTGGCCTTGCGCCGCCCTTTTGGGCTTTTGCCTGGGCGGGTGGACAGGGCTTGGCGCGGTATATTCTCGACCATCCGGAACTCGTGCGCGGCAAACGCGTGCTCGATTTTGCGGCGGGCTCCGGCCTAGTTTCCATTGCCGCGATGATGGCGGGCGCGCAAAGTGCCGAAGCCGTTGATATCGATACCTTCGCCATTGAGGCGGTCAGACTCAACGCGACCGTCAACGGGGTGAAAATTGATATACGCTGCGCCAATATTATCGGCCAGACGGGCGAGTGGGACATCGTGCTGGCGGGCGATATTTGTTATGACCGCGATATGGTGGCGCTCGTGCTGCCTTGGCTTCAAGAGCTTCACCGCTCCGGCATGGAAGTGGTGATCGGTGATCCCGGGCGGGCTTTTTTGCCGAAAAAGGACCTTTTGGAGCTGGCGGAATATCGGGTCGCGACGACACGGGCGATTGAGGATGCGGAAGTTAAACGTACCAAGGTTTTTCGGCTTTTAGCCCGTTCAGGGGACTGATTTCTCCGCAAAGCCATGGTAGAAAGCGCCCATGGAGCATTCACACCACCATCACGAGACTTGCGCGCATGAATCGGCGCATACGGCACGCGCGCCCGAGGCGCTGGCCGAGGCCGAGAAGGCGTGTGCGGTACGCGGCGTGCGGCTGACCCCGATCCGCAAACAGGTTTTGGAAGCGCTTTACACCACCCATCGCCCGATGAGCGCCTATGATGTGATCGATAACTTGGCAGCGATGGGCGTGAAGCGTTTGGCGCCGGTTACCATCTATCGCGCGCTTGAATTTTTGATGGCGGAAGGCTTTGTGCATCGGCTTGCGAGCCATAACGCGTTTATCGCCTGCCCCTTCCGTCATACGGATAATGATCTGGTCGTGTTCATGATTTGCGAGGCGTGCGGCGGGGTGGATGAAGTCACTTCTGACCCACTCACCCGCGCATTGCAGACGATTGCGGATGATCATCACTTTACACCACGCGCCCGTGTGATTGAATTGCAGGGGAGCTGCGCCCATTGCCGTGAAAAAGAGCCTATCGAATCATGAACGATATTTCCTGCCTGCCCGCCCCCGTTGAAGCAGCACCCCAAAAGCGCCATCGCACCGTGCCCGTAAAAGTCGGGCATGTTCAGGTGGGTGGTGGCGCGCCGATTGTCGTGCAATCCATGACCAATACGGACACAGCGGATATTGACGGCACCGTTGCGCAAGTGGCAGCACTTGCCCGGCAAGGCTCGGAGCTCGTTCGTATCACGGTGGATAGCGATGAGGCGGCAGCCGCTGTGCCGCATATCCGCGAGAAGCTGTTAAAGCGCGGCGTGAATGTGCCGCTTGTCGGCGATTTTCACTATATCGGCCATAAGCTTTTGGCCGACCATCCGGCTTGCGCGGAGGCGTTGGATAAATACCGGATCAATCCCGGTAATGTCGGGTTTAAGGACAAGCGCGACAAGCAATTTTCCGCGATTGTCGAAATGGCGATCAAGCACGACAAAGCCGTGCGGATTGGAGCGAATTGGGGTTCGCTTGATCAGGAATTGCTGACGCATCTGATGGACATCAATGCGGGTGCCGCCAACCCGATTGATGCACGCTCTGTCACGCGCGAGGCGATGGTACAATCAGCCCTTTTATCGGCAGAACGCGCGGTAGAAATCGGCTTGCCCAAACACAAAATCATTCTCTCGGCCAAAGTGTCGGGCGTGCAGGATTTGATTTCTGTTTATCGCATGTTGGCCGCGCGCTCCGATTACGCGATCCATCTTGGATTGACCGAAGCAGGCATGGGCTCGAAAGGCATTGTCGCCTCGTCTGCCGCTTTGGGCATTTTGCTGCAAGAAGGCATTGGCGACACGATCCGCGTTTCCTTGACGCCGGAGCCGAATGGCGACCGCACGCTAGAGGTCAAAGTCGCGCAAGAGATTTTGCAGACGATGGGCTTTCGTACCTTCGTGCCGCTCGTCGCCGCCTGCCCCGGTTGCGGGCGCACAACTTCGACCGTGTTTCAAGAACTCGCGCGGGATATTCAGGACTGGATTTCAACTTCCATGCCCGAATGGAAAACACGCTATGTCGGCGTTGAAAACCTCAACGTCGCCGTGATGGGCTGTATTGTGAACGGGCCGGGGGAATCGAAACACGCCGATATCGGGATATCGCTGCCCGGTACCGGGGAAACGCCGACCGCGCCCGTGTTTATCGACGGGCAGAAAGCTGCAACGTTGCGCGGGCCGACAATTGCCGCCGAGTTTAAGACGATGGTGGCGGAGTATATTGAGAAGCGGTTTGGGGCTTCCCATTAAAGCCCTTCTCAATTTCATCCTGTTCCAGCTCGCCTGGTTTGCGGCCATTATTGGCGGTGCAGCGGGCTATGACGGGCTAGCCGCTTTGCCCGCGGTGGCGGTATGTTTGCTGCATCTCGGTTTGAACCGCCTTTCATGGCGCGGTGAAGCCTGGCTCATTTTAGGTGTGACGCTGTTGGGGCTTATCGTCGAGACGGCGTTTATCAGCTTTGGTGCCTTGCATTATGCCGGCAGCGAGGCGGGGTTGCCGTTACCGCCTTTATGGATTTTGGCGCTTTGGCTGGCCTTCGGCACGCTGCCGAATGGCAGTTTGCACTGGCTGAAGGGCAAGACGCTGCTGCAAATCGGACTTGGTGCCGTGTTGGGGCCGTTAAGCTATGTGGCGGGCGTGCGGCTCGGCGCGGCAACTTTGGGCGAGCCTGAATGGCTTTCGATTGGGGTGATCGCGATTGGATGGGGCTTGGCGATGCCGATCATGTTCCGCTTGGCAAAACGCCTCGAAGCAGGGTTGCAATCGTCTGCGCCTTAGCGGCTTCGAATTGCGCGTCGGATAAAGGCTTACCGCCATTCAGCGCCATCATCTGCCCTTCGAAATCGGCATAATGCTGGGTGGTTGCCCAAATCATATAGAAAAAATAGCGCGGCTCCATCGACACGAGTTTTCCGGCCTTGATCCAGCGGCGGACGATGGTTTCGCGCGATTTCAACCAATCGAGCAGAGCGGTTTCGAGAAAGTCCCCGATAACGGGCGCGCCGCGCAAAATCTCGCTGGCCCAGATGCGCGAGCCTATGGGGTCTTGCCGCGCCATATCCATTTTGGTGCTGACATAGGCGGCGATGGCTTCCGCCGGATCGGCGCTCTCATCAAAGGAGGAGGCGGCCTCGAGCCAGGCGGTCAGCACGTCTTCGGTCACCGCGCGGTAGAGCGCTTCCTTCGTAGGGAAATAATAATGGAGATTGGCTTTCGGGATTTCCGCACGCTTGGCGATTTCGGCGGTGGTTGAGCCTTTATACCCGAATTCAGCGAACACGGATCGCGCGGCTTCAAAAATCGCCTTTTCGCGGCCTTCGCGGGCGGTAGCACGAGATGTTCGGATCAACTCGGATGCCATGGTCTATCCTGAATATGCCGCTACCCTCAGGCGTCACTTTTATTTTTCTTAAGAAGAATTGACCGATTGGTCAAACTTATCATAGCCTCGGCAAAGATCCTGTTTTGAGCCGGAGTTAAGCCATGGCCGATTTGTCCAATCTTCGCATCGATAGCGCGCGGTTGTGGGACACGTTAATGGAAATGGCCAAGATTGGTGGCACGCCCAAAGGCGGCTGCAAGCGCCTGACGCTGACCGATCTCGATAAACAAGGCCGCGAGCTGTTTACGAAATGGTGCGAGGCTGCGGGCTGCACCGTATCCGTCGACCGCATGGGCAATATGTTTGCGCGCCGCCCTGGTACGGATAATTCTCTACCGCCTGTGATGATGGGCAGCCATCTTGATACACAGCCAACGGGCGGCAAGTTTGATGGCGTGCTTGGTGTGTTGGGCGCACTGGAAGTCATTCGTTCGATGAATGATTTGAAGATCAAAACGAAGCATCCGGTTGAAGTTGCTAACTGGACGAATGAAGAAGGCTCGCGTTACGCGCCGGCGATGGTTTCCTCGGGCGTGTTTGCTGGCGTTTATACGGAAGAATTCGCCTATTCCCGCGTGGATGCGGAGGGCAAGACGCTGGGCGATGAATTAAAGCGCATCGGCTATCAAGGCGAGCTACCGACAGGCGGGCGGCCTATTCATGCGTTCTTTGAATTGCATATCGAGCAAGGGCCCATTCTTGAGGCAGAAAACTTGGATGTCGGCGTTGTCACCCATGGCCAAGGCCAACGCTGGTATGAGATCAAGCTCACGGGTTTTGAAAGCCATGCCGGCTCGACGCCGATGCCGCGCCGCAAAGATGCGTTGCTGGGTGCCGCGCGGATCGTTGAACTCGTCAACCAGATCGGGCTTGGGCAGGCACCTTTGGCAGTGGCCACGGTCGGCATGCTGAACCCCTACCCGAATTCACGCAATGTGATCCCCGGCGAAGTGTTTATGACGGTGGATTTCCGCCACCCCGAAGAGCCGACTTTGATCGCGATGGATAAAGCCTTGGCGGATGGGGTGAAGGCGATTGCAGACGCAATCGGGCTCAGCTTCGACATCAAGGAAGTCTTCAATTACAAGCCTGTGGCCTTTGATAAAGGATGCGTCGATGCGGTCAGGCGCGCGGCGCAACATTTTGGCTATTCGCATCGCGATATTGTTTCAGGTGCCGGCCATGATGCGTGCTACATTGCGCGCGTTGCGCCTACCTCGATGATTTTCACGCCCTGTGTCGATGGCATCAGCCACAATGAGGCGGAAGATATTTCGGAAGAATGGGCAAGCATGGGCACCAATGTGCTGATGCATGCCGTGCTTGAAAAGGCAGAAATTGTCGGCTGATTTCTTTGTAACGGAGAAGCTCCATGTCCACGCTCATTAAAGGCGGCACGATTGTAACCGCTGATCGCAGTTTTAAGGCTGACATCCTGATTGAAGGTGAAAGCATTACCGCCATCGGAACGGGGCTTTCCGGCGACAAGGTGATTGATGCCACGGGCACCTTCATCATGCCGGGCGGGATTGATCCGCATACGCATCTCGATATGCCATTTATGGGGACGAATTCCGCGGATGATTATGAAAGCGGCACCAAGGCTGCGTTGTCAGGCGGCACCACGATGGTGGTGGATTTCTGCATTCCCGGTAACGGCCAGCGTTTGATGGATGCGTGGAAGGATTGGGACGTGCGCGCGTCGAAAGCGGCGGGCGATTATTCCTACCATATGTGCATCACCTATTGGAACGATCAGGTCCGCGAGGA
>DAIOVR010000040.1:0-4345 GCA_036758905.1 Beijerinckiaceae bacterium
ACCCTCGACCGTGAGGCCATTTTAGGCGGCGTTGTGCAAAATATGGTGACGCCAATTGAGCTCGTTCAACGGGTGATTGATGGCATGGTGGCGCGGAAATTTGGCCGGATTATCAATATCACTTCTGCCTCGGTTTTAACGCCTTTGAGCGGCCTTGATCTCTCCTCAGGTGCGCGCGCTGGCCTCACGGCCTTTTTGGCAGGCGTGGCGCGCGACGTGGCGCATGCGAATGTGACGATCAATGCCATTTTGCCTGGCATGTTTGACACCGACCGTATTCGCAATAATTTTGCCAATGCGGCTGCGCGGCAAAATGTTCCGGAAGATAAAATCCGCGCGGATCGGATTAATAATGTTCCAGCCAAGCGATTGGGCGAAGCGGATGAATTCGGCAATCTTGCCGCGTTCTTGGCGAGTGCTCATGCAGGTTACATCACCGGACAAAATCTGTTGATCGATGGCGGCGCGTTCCGTTCGGCCTTCTGATCCTAGAGGTAAGGCAGGCGTCACTTGAACCCGCTTATTGGCATTGGGCTTAAAATCATTTCGACCTTCGCGTTTCTCGCGATGTCGACTTTGGTTAAGCTTGCCAGTGCCGATATGCCAATTGGCGAGTTGATGTTTTTCCGTGCCTTCTTTGCGCTTGTGCCGCTCGGCCTTTGGCTGTGGTGGACCGATGAGTTGCGCAGTGCAGTCAAGACGACAAGGCTTTCAGGCCATCTCGTAAGGTCTATTTCCGGTTCGGGTGGAATGTATTTCGGCTTTGCATCGCTTGCTTTGCTTCCCTTGCCGGATGCAACCGCCATAGGCTATCTCGCTCCGCTTGTTGCAACCGTGCTTGCCTCTTTTTTATTAAAAGAAGATGTGAAGCCCTATCGCTGGTTTGCTGTAGCCGTTGGCTTTTTAGGTACTCTTGTTATGGTTGCACCGCATATGGCCCAACGCGACGTGTCTGCATTTCTAACCGCAGGGCCAGCGCTTGGTGCGCTTGCAGGAATGACAGCATCCGCGTGCAACGGATTTTCATCGATCCAAATTCGCAAGCTCGCCCAGCTTGAGCGCACAGGTACGATTGTTTTTTATTTCCTGCTTGTTACCTCAACGATTGGACTTTTCCTTTCGCTTTTTGCGTGGCGGCAGCCGACGCCCCATGAAGCTTTGCTCTTAATTTGCTCTGGCTTTTTAGGCGGCATTGGACAAATCCTGATTACGTCGAGCTATCGGTTTGCCGATGCTTCGGTGATTGTATCCTTTGAATATACCAGCCTCGTTTGGGCCGTTGCGATAGGCTTTTTCTTGTTTGGCGATATCCCGCACCCTGCCGTATTCGCCGGAGCTGCCATCGTGATTGCATCGGGGCTTTATGTCGTTTATCGCGAAAGGCGAATGAGCCAAGCGCGGCATGCCGCCGAACATCCGTTACCGGAAACCCTGATCTGAGAAGATGAGAATGACTGCTATTGCTGTAACCATTGCAGGATCTGATTCAGGGGGCGGAGCGGGTATTCAAGCCGACCTTAAAACCTTCTCGGCTCTAGGCGTTTATGGTGCGAGTATTATTACGGCGCTGACTGCTCAAAATACAATGGGCGTGAGCGCGATCCATGATGCTCCAGCCGATTTTGTAACGGCGCAAATCGATGCCGTTTTTTCTGACTTGAATGTCAATGCCGTGAAAATTGGAATGCTCAGCCGAACCGATATTATTCATGCCGTGGCGGATGGGCTTGATCGCTGGAAGCCCGCTTTTACCGTGCTTGATACTGTCATGGTCGCGACAAGTGGTGATCGCTTGATCCGCGATGATGCGGTTGATGCTATCGTCACGCGTCTCTTTCCAAGAGCACAGTTGATCACGCCAAATTTAGCCGAAGCGGCTACGCTTTTAAATGACACAATGGCGCAAACGATCGAAGCGATGGAACGGCAAGGCAAAGCGCTTATTGGACGCGGCGCGCATGCCGTTTTGATGAAAGGCGGCCATGGTACGGGCGATGAAAGCATCGATATTCTTGTGACAGAACATCATATCGAGCATTTTAAAGCGTCCCGTATCGCCACAAGAAATACCCATGGAACGGGATGTACCTTGTCCTCAGCGATTGCGGCGGAGCTTGCCAAAGGGCATTCGCTTTCGGACTCAATTCGCACCGCGAAGGCCTATGTAACCGCAGCACTTGCTGCATCAGAAATGCTCCATATCGGCAAGGGTAGCGGACCCGTGCATCATTTTCATCGTTACTGGAAATGATACCGGATTGGCTCACGCCACAGCTGCAACTCCGTTTATCAGCGCTTGGCTTTGCCCAGATTATTAATTGGGGCGTGCTCTATTATACCCTTGCCCTCATCGGACCACATATTGTCGCTGAAACTGGATGGTCGGATGCTTTTGTCTATTCGGGATTTGCGGTTGCAACACTCGTAACAGGCCTTTTTTCACCTCTATCGGGGAGCCGTATTGATCGTTTTGGGGGCTTACCTGTGATGTTGATCGGCACTGTTATGGGTGCCATCGGAATGCTCGTCTTAAGCACTGCCAAAGATGGTGTAACTTATATGGTCGCGTGGGCGATCATTGGGGCAAGTATGTCGGCTTGTCTGTATGATTCAGCCTTCGCATCCATTGCTCAATTTGCGGGTGAGACAACGCGGAAATCGATCTCGCTCATCACGCTAATTGCCGGCTTTGCTTCAACGGTTATTTGGCCTGCAACATCGGCTTTGCTTCAGTTCATGGATTGGCGTGGCATTTGTGTAATTGATGCCGGTTTAATTCTATTTGGCAGCGCGCCGTTGATCTTCATTGCGTTGAAAGGAGCACATAAAAAAGCGGATACTGTACAGCATAATGAAGATGATCGGACGGCCACTCCTCAGGCACTGATGGCTCCCCTCATTCCACGCGAGCGCTTTACGTCCGCGATGATGCTTTTTTCGATTGTATTGGCCGCATTAGGCTTTGTTGCCAATGCCCTTTCCGTGCATGTCATTACGCTCTTTCAAACCCTGCACATCGATCTTGCATCGGCTATTTTAGCAGGTTCCTTAATCGGGCCTGCGCAAGTCGGCGCGCGCATCATTGAACTGGCCTATGGACGGCGGCTAAGCGCTGTCGGGCTTGGAATGATCCCCGTTATTCTCATGCCGCTTGCCTTTGTAATTCCCCTCGTGATGACGGCAGGGCCAATCGTTGCCATCGGGTTTGGGCTCGTCTATGGCGCGGCCAACGGACTCGCGACAATTGCCCGTGGCGTTGTGCCCTATGCGCTCTTTGGATCAGACGGATATGGCCGGAGATTGGGGTTGGTGGCGGCACCCGCTTTGATGGTCAAGGCTGCAGCACCTGCCGTCTTCGGTGCCATTCTCGCGAGCTTCGGTCCCTCGCCTGCCATCTTATTTGTTCTAGGTATCAGCTTGCTGGCGACCTTCGCCATGGCCGCCCTTTTCCGGCTATCAAAGCGAAGCGTTTGAAATTCATCTTGCCATTTTGGACTGTTTTAATTAACAAAAGTGTTCTTACTATCAAACGCTCGCTGATATGATCGGCTCGCGATTTTAGGAGTTTTTCCGCTATGGGCGTCGAAGGTAAAGACAAGGTACGCGTGCTTGAGAGCGGCGCTCATGCGCTTTCGGGCCAACTTGGTAAAACCATTCAACGGTTGCGGAAAGCCTATCACCTCTCGCTTTCCGAGCTTGCGGAACAATCGGGCGTTGCCAAATCGATCATCAGCCAAATTGAGCGGAACGAGACCAACCCGACGCTTGCAACCATATGGCGCCTATCGCAGGCGCTTGATGTCTCGATTGAACGCGTATTATCGATTTCGGAAGACGAGCCCTTCATCGATCGCACGTCACGCGGCGATACGCCGATCCTTTTATCCGACGATGGCAAAGTCCGACTTGGTATTATCGGCTGGATCAAGACGGTTGAATGGCTACAATGGTATGATGTTCACGCCGAACCAGGCGGCGTGCTTGAATCTGACGCCCATCAACGCGGATCCATAGAATGTCTTTCCGTTTTGGAAGGTGAATATGAAGTGGAAGTCGCGGGCGTCGTACAAACGGCTAAAGCGGGGGAAACACTCCGCTATCGCTGCGACAGGCCGCATATTGTTAGAAACGTATCAGACGCGCCTGCGCACGCCACCATGGTGTGCATCTTAAAAGCCGCCGTGATGGAATAAAAAACGGGCCTTTCGGCCCGTTTTTCAAACCGCTAACACAAGCTGAATAAATATCACTCAGCGGCCATTTTGCTTGCGGCTTGAATAGCCTCAAAAATGCGAGATGGCGTTGCAGGCATTTGCAGATGATGAATGCCGTAGCCGTGATCAAG
>DAIOVR010000040.1:4445-7854 GCA_036758905.1 Beijerinckiaceae bacterium
ACGCCACCATGCACTTGGCCTGCGAGCAGCATTGGATTAATCGCAATGCCGAAATCGTCACAGATCGTATAGTTGACGATTTCCACAACACCCGTCAGCGGATCCACTTCTACTTCGGCGATATGGGTACCGTTTGGATAGGTAGCATCCGGCGGGGTGAAATTGCCAAGCCCGCGGGTCATATCGGGCGTTGCACCAGGCAGTTTAGCAATGTCAGCAAACGTCATCTTCTTATCGGTGCCGGCAACGCGCACCGTACCATCGACGATTTCAAGATCGGCTACATTGGTTTCAAGTTTATCGGAAGCCAATTTCTTGAGCTTCTCCGAAAGATCCTTGGCAGCAACAAAGGTAGATACGCCACCGACCGGGATCGAACGCGAACCACCTGTACCATGGCCTGTTGCAACGCGTGCGGTATCGCCTTGCACGACCTTGATCTTATCAAGCGGCAAATCGAGATGCTGCGAGGCAAATTGAGCATAGGCCGTTGCATGGCCCTGACCGTTCGACTGCGTACCGGAATAGATCGTGACTGAGCCGTCTTTTTCGAGATCAACGGCAACTTCTTCACCATCACCCCATGCCGTACATTCGATATAGGTGGCCATGCCGATGCCACGCAGCTTGCCGGCTTTCTTGGAGGCCTTAAGGCGATCCTTGAAGCTTGCCCAGCCCGATACATCCATGGCTTGCGTCATGTGTTGATCGAAATCACCCGTATCATAAGTGCGCTTGCCGATTGGCGTCTTGTACGGCATCGATGTCGGCGCAATGAAATTTTTGCGACGAATAACTTCCGGCTTCATGCCGAGTTCGCGGGCGACATAATCGACGAGACGCTCGAGATTATAGGCTGCTTCCGGACGTCCGGCGCCACGATAGGCATCAACAGGCACCGTATTGGAGTAAACCGCACGCAAGCGAACGGCGATGTCTGGAGTTTTATAAACGCCCGTCATCATAGAGGCGCAGAGATAATGGATGTAAGGTCCGAATTGCGAGCAATAGGCACCGAGATTGCCGATCACATCCGCTTTAAGCGCCAAGAACTTGCCTGACTTATCGACGGCAATCGAAGCTGTTGTTATGTTGTCGCGACCATGGGCATCGCCCAAGAAATGGTCGGCACGATCTGCAATCCATTTCACTGGACGTTTCAGGCGGCGTGCAGCCTCAAGGACCAAAGGATATTCGCGATACATGAAGCTTTTTGTACCAAAGCCACCGCCGACATCGCCGGTCATCACGTGAACCTTGTCCGCTTTCACCTTCAATATCTTTTCAGCAAGCGTATCACGCAGGCCGTGGACGCCTTGGCTAGCCACCGTAAGCTTCATGGTTTTGGTTGCGCTATCATATTCACCCACAGCGCCGCGCGTTTCCATGTAGTTGGTGATCAGACGATTATTCTCGATCTCAATGGTTAAAACGCGATGGGCTTTAGCAAATATTCCATCGACCTTTTTGTGATCGCCGAGATTTTGCTCATAGGCCAAATTGTCTTTCACTTGTGACCATACAAGCGGCGCACCCTTCACCATAGCCGAGCGGATGTCGGAAACGGCCGGAAGAGCCTTAAACTCAATATCAATCGCTTCGGCTGCTTCTTTCGCGGCATTCAAGGTTTCGGCCACTACAAAGGCAATGGCGTCGCCTACGAATTTTACCGAGCCTTTTGCGAGGACTGGAATATCAGCAACGTAATTTTGCGACCCATCGTCATTCTCAAGAGGGGCCAAGCACGGTACATCGCCAAACTCTGCAATATCTTCGGCGGTCAAGATAAGCTTAACGCCTTTAACGGCTTTGGCCGCCTCGATATCCTTGATTTTAAAATTGGCGTGCGCATAGGGGCTGCGCAAAACAAAGGATACCAATTCTTTATCGGGTGTATAATCCGCCGTGTAATGGCCGCCACCGGTCAGAAGGCGAACATCTTCGACACGACGAATGGGTTGACCGATTCCGAATTTTTTCACGCTCATGGCTTCTTCCCTGATTTGACTTAATTCACACGAATTATACAGATTTTTATGACATATTGGCGAGAATTTGCCGTATTACAATCCCGTTTCGACAGGTTGATTATGATCGACCCAATCCAAAAAGCCGCCAGCATAATGCGCATCGATCGAAAGGCCCTGTTCAAAGGCCATTGCGGCAGCGGTTAGCGAGCGCCTTCCAGAGCGACAGGACAACACGATGCGACGACCTGCCGCATCTGGAATATCAGCGACATTAAAGATCGATAGCGGAACAAGAACCGAGCCAGGAATATGGCCCGCTTCGAACTCATGAGCCTCGCGAACGTCAACAAGAAGGATAGACGACGTCTCAAGGCCTGATTTTATGGCATCAACCATCAAGTTTTCGACAGAAGGAGGACTTTTAGAGTTCATCGCAATTTTCCATACGAAAGCGGCATCTTACATTGCATGATGACAACTTTAACGCATGATCGTCAATTTGGAAGTCCGCGCCCACGCAGGGCCGGTAGTCACCCACAGCACAGGAGGGCTTAATCTGCATGAGCAGCCGGCGCCGGAGCTGCAGGTGTACCGCTGGGCTTTCTGAGCAGGAAAACCAATGGAATAGCCAAAAGGGTAACGCCAAACATCAATAAATAGTCATTGCTATAAGAGATGATGGTCGCTTCACGCATAACGAGGCCTTCGATCATACCCTGCCCCATCGTCGTCGAAGGGTCGAGAATATCCGACACACCACTCATCGGTAGTCCAAAACTAAAGGGCGACAGCGATTCGGCCATACGGGACCGATAGAGTGAAGTACCAGAAACCAATTGCGAAATGACGATCGATACGCCGATGGAACTGCCTAAATTTCGAATCAAGGTCCAAAGCGCAACGCCATCGGTACGCAATGTCGCAGGTAGCGTTGCAAAGGCCGCGCTGTTTAGGGGCACAAAAATAAACCCTAAGCCGAGACCTTGGACAATGCTGGTTTCGGCAATCCACCAAGCCGATGTATCGGGCGAGAAATAGATATTCTGCCAAATCGACCACAGTGACATGAGAAGGCCAGCAGCCACGAGAGGTCGTGAATCAATCGATTTTAAAAGGCGCCCTACGAGCATCATCGCAACCAGTGTCCCGATGCCGCGCGCGCCTAACAATTCCCCTGCGGCTAATACAGGGTATCCCATAACATTCTGGATGAAGGGGGTAATCAACGCCATGGAAGCCAGCAAAATAATACCGACGATAAACATCAAGAATAGAGCAACCGTGAAATTCCAATCGGTAAAAACGGCCAAGGGAATAAAGGGCCGTTCTGTGTTCAACGCATGAGCGATGAAGATATACAGACCCGATGCTGCAATCGCCGCTTCAGCGATAATTTCAATCGAGTCGAACCAGCCTACTTGTTCGCCGCGATCCAACAT
>DAIOVR010000040.1:7954-17150 GCA_036758905.1 Beijerinckiaceae bacterium
ATCGGATAAGCGTCGAGCATTACGGCTTGAGATAAAGGCACGAGCGCCGCACCGAATACGCCTTGTAATAGACGGAACAAAACCATTTGCTCAATGCTTTGGGCAACACCGCACAACATCGATGCGACGGTAAAGCCTGCGGCACAGACGATAAATAGTTTCTTGCGGCCGAACCGCATCGACATCCACCCTAAGGGCGATGTCATAATGGCGGCAGCTACAATATAGGACGTTAAAACCCAACTCACTTGATCCTGTGTCGTTGCCAATGAGCCTTGCATATAGGGCAAGGCCACATTGGCAATTGTCGTATCAAGCGCTTGCATAATCGTTGCCATCATCACGCAAATGGTGATGGCGATACGCTTGAAAGCTTCCGAATCTTTGTCGGCCATTTGAACTCTAATGTCCTACTGCGTGGGCTGCAGCGGATAATCCAAAAATCGATGAAAGCGAGCGAATATGGCCTGAATCAATTTCGATTTGTGCGCTCATCCCGGTGCGCAACAAAGTGAGATCATCACCATCAATAAATTCAATCCGAACAGGAACGCGCTGAATGACTTTAACCCAATTGCCACTGGCGTTTTGCGCCGGAAGAACGGCGAATTCTGCACCCGTTCCTGGGCTTAAGGAAGCAACCGTTCCGTGCCATATCCGACCGGGATAGGCATCAATAGAAATCGACACCGACTGCTCTGTCCGAAGATAAGTAAGGTCTGTCTCTTTTGGATTGGCCATGATCCATGGGTGCTCGTCAGCGACGAGGGCAAGAACAGCTGTGCCCGGTGTCAGATAACGGCCAAGCTGGATCGATGGAACTTGTGTAGCAACACCTGAAATGGACGCACGCACGATGGTGCCATCAAAATCACGAACCGCACGATCACGCGCAGCCTTTGCTTCGATATAGGGCGCATAATCATCAATCACGAGATCTGCTTTTCCCTGCAATTGAGCGAGCGCCGTTGCCTTTTGCGCAACCAATGCTTCAAGCGCATTGCGCGCATTGGCTAAAGCAATATTAGCGCTATCGACGTCATTTTTTGATGTTGCTTTGGTTGCGAGCAAATCTGTCTTCCGATCGGAATCCGCTTGCCTTAAATTTAGCGTCTCCTTGGCAAGCTCGATTTGTCGCTCGACGCTTTTCAAGGTGATACCCAAACTCTCAAACCCCGTGATGGTTTGGGCCAAATGCGCGTCTGCTTGTTTAACGGCGAGTTCATAGGAACCGGGATCAATCACAAAAAGCGGATCACCCGGCTTCACACGCTGTCCTTCTGTGACCGCAATCGAGATGACACGGCCTGCCACCGATGGGGTGACGATAATCTTTTGTGCGGCGACATAGGCATTGTCAGTTGAAATATAGCGTCCACCCATCAAATAGGCCGTGGCGGCGCCCACGATCGCGACAACAGGGATACCCACCAGCAAGATCATGCGCCGGCTCAGCTTTGATTGGCGCTCCGTCATCTGCGGCGTTGCATCAGTCATGATCGTCTCCATTCTCAATCGGTACAGCGAGCGGCTTTTGGCCAGCCTTTAAATTCGTTTTTATGTTCAGCAATTGCTGCGATAGCGCTTGAATCGCTGCCTCATCGAGGCCTGCGAGCGCTTCCCTCATCACCCCCTCACCGGTTGCGGCGAGCTTCTCTAAAACTGGCAGGGCGGCAGGTGTGAGATAAAGCCGATTGGCTCGGCGGTCCTCCGGATCGTGTCGACGTTCAACAAGGCCCGTCGCGCTCAACCTGTCGATGATCCGAGCCAGTGTGATTGGAGCAATATCAATTTGCGAGGCAAGGTCTGACTGCTTCAAGCCCTCATTGCGCTGAACGCGGGCGAGAACCGACCATTGCGCCCGTGTCATGCCAAATTCACGCGCCCGTTGATCGACCACCGTACGCAAGGCACGGGCGGCGTCCGACAATAAAAAGCCGAGTTCACGGCGGGGAGACGAAAGTACTGACATTGCATAACCAAGCTTATGATAAGCATGCTTATGATTTATTCACGCTTTAATCGCAACCGCTATCTTGGAAGCGCAGCTCTGCATTTTTAGCGCAATAAGGCGGAAATTCGGGCCCGAATGGGCAAAATGCCGCGATAGGCCGCTTCCATGAGGGCAAGAAGCGGCGGCCATTTCGCGATTCGACCTAGAAACCTGAAAGTTGGAAGCGTTTGCCAAACAAGCGCAAAACCTTCGGCCCCCGACACAAGGGATCCATCGGCACGGCGAACATGAAACCGCGCCAAGGCCTTGTCGCGATCAAGTCCCTCCCCTAAATCGGGCAATTCTTGCGCAGCAACATCGATGAAGTTTACATTTTCGCTACCTGCGCAGCGTTTATAATGATCAATTTCGAACCGACAGATAGGGCATGCGCCATCAAAATAGACGGTTAATTGCTGAGGTTGGGATAAATCGGACACTGAAAATTCCTATGATAGCTGACAGGCTTACGTCCGATAACGCTAAAAGGATGCCCGCAAGGTGCAACTTGTTTACGTGCAAATGGGAAAAACTTTTGTTTAATGGGCTATACCTCCATAAAGTTGGTTCAGAAAAAGTGAAATCGGAGAGAGTAAGATGCAACTTCAAGGCATTCATCACCTAACGGCAATTACCGCGAATGCAAAAGGTAATCACGATTTCTACACGCAGTTTCTGGGGCTTCGCCTTGTGAAAAAGACCGTCAATCAGGACGATGTAAGCGCCTATCATCTCTTTTTTGCCGATGGCAAAGCATCGCCCGGTTCGGATATCACCTTTTTCGATTGGCCCGTGGGACCTGAGCAACGCGGCACGAATTCGATTTCGCGCACGGCCTTGCGGGTGAATGGTTCAGCCACGCTCAGCTATTGGGAAAAACGCATCGCAGATGCGGGACTGACCTATAAAAAGACCAATGTGCACGATGGTCGTCTTACTTTGCTGTTTGAAGATCCGGAAGGTCAACGCTTGGCTCTTGTCGATGATGGTGGTGTGGGTGAAAGCTATCCGTGGGAAAAAAGCCCAATACCTGCGGAGCATCAAATTCGCGGGCTTGGTCCGATTACGCTGACCGTTGCTGATCGGCGTTATACAGATTTAGCGCTCACGAAAATTTTGGGCATGGAAGAAATACGCGATTATAAATCGCCCGACAGCCCCGATCATCGCGTGCATGTTTATAAAATGGGACCCGGTGGCGCTGCCGCCGAAATCCATGTTGTTGAACGGCAAGATTTACCAATGGCGCAACAAGGTGCAGGCGCGGTGCATCATGTTGCCTTCCGCACGCCCGATATGGATGAGTATCACGCCTGGGCAGAGCGTTTGAAGGCCCTCAAAATTCCGTTTTCGGGTGAGGTAAACCGCTTCTATTTCCACTCGCTCTATTTCCGCGAGCCGAATGGAATTCTATTTGAAATTGCAACCGATGGTCCCGGCTTTGACGCGGATGAGCCGATGGATAGCCTTGGTGAAAAGCTGGCCTTACCGCCGTTTTTGGAAGGGCGTCGGGCACAGATTGAAGCTGGATTAAAGCCGATTTAATGGATAAGCCGGATCGTTATCGCAACTGGAGCCGTTAAGCGCGCTGGATCCCTGCATGGTCGATGCTCGATGCTAGTTCATCTAGCCTGTGACCATCAATCATCCACGATGGAGCGATATCGGCAAGCGGCACAAGAACGAATGCACGTTCGCGGAAGCGTGGATGCGGTAACGTCAACGCTTCGGTTTCGATTTTCAGATCATCGTAGAGGATGATATCGATATCGATAATCCTTGGGCCCCAGCGTAATCCGTTGACACGGTCACGCCCCATGCTCGCCTCAATCGAGAGACAGCGGCGCATGAGTTCTTCAGCTTCGAGCGTCGTTTCAATCCGCACAGCACCGTTGATAAAATCATCTTGCGCGACGGGGCCAACGGGAGCCGTGCGATAAAGTGGCGACAACGCCTTAACACTTACGCCCGTTTCATCATTCAAACGTCGAACAGCCTCGGCAATATTGGCGGCACGATCGCCCATATTGCTTCCGAGGCTCAGAAGAACATCAGACATTCCGATGGGCTTCCACACTAACAGCGACATCATCAAAAATAGCAGCCACGGGAGCTGATGGTTTATGCACCGTAACGGTTAAGGACTCGATGGTTGGGAAGCGGGCCATGACCCTATCGGAAACCGCGCGCGCGGCACGCTCGATGGTTCGAAATTTCTCGCCGCAGAAAACCGCGGATACTTCTTGGATGACATGCTCATATGAAATCGTACCATCAAGCAAATCCGTTTGCGTCGCTGATACTTTTCCGACGGTCAGAGCCAAATCGACATAAAAGCGTTGGCCTAACCGCTGCTCCTCGTCATTAACGCCATGATAGGCAAAGAGCGAGAGCTTCGTGACATTGATACGGATCTTGTCCATCAGATATCCTTCAAACGATCGGTCACACGGGCGGCTTGTACGGCCTCTTTTACATCATGCACGCGAATGATTTCCGCACCATTCAAAATAGCTGTCGTATGAATAGCGAGCGTTCCGGGCAAACGCTCATCGGTCGTCGAGTCAATAATTTTACCAATCATCGATTTGCGAGAAGCACCAACCAATAAAGGGCAACCTAATGTCTTAAGACGCGACAGATGCGTTATAGCCGTGATGTTTTGTTCCAAGGTCTTACCGAAGCCAATTCCGGGATCCAGCGAAATACGATCAAGCGAAATACCTGCCTTCAGCGCAATTGATAGCGAGTTTTCTAAAAACCGAAGCATGTCGTCGACAATGTCGATCATCGGATCAATATTGATCCGATTATGCATCAAGACGACACTCGCCCCGTTGGCGGCTGTTATTTCAGCGAGAGCTGGGTCTTTTTGAAAGCCCCAAACATCGTTGACGATGGTAGCACCCGCAGCAAGTGCGGCTTCGGCAACCTTCGCCTTCGTCGTATCGACCGAAATGGGACAGAAAACGCGCCCCTTCAGCGCATCTAAAACTGGAATCAGGCGGCTTATTTCGACCTCCGCCGGGACAGCTTCATGCCCGGGCCGTGTCGATTCCGCACCGACATCCAAAATATCCGCGCCTTGCTCCATCATTTCAACGGCATGGATAACCGCGCGCTCAATGGAATCAAAACGACCGCCGTCGGAGAAGGAATCGGGCGTTACGTTTAGAATACCCATGACAAGCGTGCGGCTATAACCACCTAATCGGCGCCCCGAAGCGTCAAAAACCTGTTGCGTCATCACATCCATGGCGGGCTTATAATCTGACGAGGCGGGTCATGGATAGGCTACCATCGTCATGCCACAGCGCTTTCGCGACATGGAAAGTGGAAATGGAAGCATCCACCTATTGATTTGAAGCGTATGCCCATCACATTGATGATAACAACAGGAGCGTTCCATGCGACATTTTAGCCGCAGACAGGGTTTGGCTCTCTTGGGCAGCCTCGCTTTTGCACCTTCCCTCGCCCGAGCAACCGATATGACCGCCATTAACGCCTATCGCTTTTCCTTTCCGGCGCTAAAGGGCGGCGATATCAAGCTGGCAGACTATAAAGGCAAGCCAATTCTCGTGATTAATACCGCGTCCCAATGCGGCTTTAGCGGACAATTGGCGGGTATGGAGCAGCTTTATACGCGTTATGGCCCGCGTGGTCTTATCGTACTCGCCGTCCCTTCAAATGATTTTGGCGGTCAAGAGCCCGGTGGCGTTGATGAAATTTTGGCTACAGCACAGGGCGAATACCACGCCACCTTCCCGATTGCGGCCAAACAGGTTGTGAAAGGCGCGGATGCCCATCCGTTTTATCAATGGACGGCGCAGCTCAAGCCATCGGAAACGCCTCGCTGGAATTTCCATAAATATCTGATCGGGCGTGATGGTCGGCTTGCAGCGATCTTCCCCACGGCCACAGAGCCGACAGACCCACGCGTTATTAGCGCTATTGTCACAGAACTAGGTGACAGTTAAGCGAAGAATTAAAGTGTAGCTTTCAGGATTCGGAGTAAAGACAATGGGCGAGACGATCACGTTAAAGACTAAAGACGGTGTTGAAATCAGTGCCTATGTCGCAAAACCGGCCGGAAAGCCGCGCGCTGGCTTGGTCGTGTTGCAGGAAATTTTCGGGGTGAATTCTCATATCCGCAGCGTGGCCGACCTTTATGCTTCCCATGGCTATCTGGTGATAGCGCCTGCGCTCTTTGATCGCGCAGAACCGGGGTTTGAAGTCGGATACGATCAAGACGATATGCAAAAGGGCTTTGCTCTTGTGCAGCAAGTCAAGCGCGAAAAGACCTTGCTGGATATTGCCGCTGCCATCGATTATGCCAAACAGGCCGGCAAAGTGGGATTGGTTGGTTATTGCTGGGGCGGAACAATGGCCTACGCCTCGGCCTGCCAACTCTCGGGCCTTTCGGCGGTCGCCGGATATTATGGTGGCGGCATCATCGCCATGAAAGACGAGACGCCGCAGGTACCAACCATTCTGCATTTCGGTGAGCTTGATAAACACATCCCGATTGAAGGGGTGAATGAGATCAAGAAGGCGCAGCCAAAGGTGCCTGTTTATGTTTATCACGCCGATCACGGCTTCAACTGCGATCAACGCGGTAGCTATGACAAGCCAAGCGCTGAACTCGCGCGGACTAGAACATTAGAGTTTTTTGCGAGTCACCTCGCGGCCTGATCGGAATGGCATCAACCGATCCTTATGAAGGCGCGCTCTTTATTCCGAGCGGCGGTCCAGTGTGGCATTGGCGCGCGCTTTGGCGCCAATGGCGTTGGGCAGGATTTAAAGCCGAATTGGCGCTGCATCTTGCGCAGTGGCAGCCGCCTTCCGAACGCCTCCTGTTGATGGGGCCGAGCGCCGGCTGGTGCTTGCCGTCATCGTTTCTGACGCGGTTTAAAACGATAGATGCTGTCGATATTGATCCGCTGGCACCCGCTTTATTTCGGTTCAATCATGGCCTTGCGCTCGCGCGTGCGGGAACATCGCTTACTTTTCATAAGTTGAATCTTTTCAAAGCGTTCGACTCGATCCTTGAAGCCTATCCCGAGCACTCGATTCTGTTTTCGAATGTTTTGGGTCAGCATCTCTTTCATGATGAGGATCAAGCCCGCGCGCAGGCAACGATCGAAGCCGTAAAGCTGAGTCTTTCCAATCGCTACTGGGCTTCTTTTCACGACCGACTTTCAGGCGCTTATCCGCAAGGAAAAGAGCTTCCACCCGCACAATCGGTGCCTCATTCCATTGAAAGCGCTAAACTGGCATCTGACCTTGGGCTGACGGGACAATGGCTTGATCATCTCACCGTCAATGTCTTGCCTGAAGGAATTGAGCGCCATTTGATGGCGTGGCCGCTCTTAGCCGATTGGTTGCATATTGTTGAGTTTGGAAGCGTCACCCCAAGGTGACAAGCAAAGCTTAAATAGGCTACAACGCTCAAAAGTTCAGACCGCATCAACGAGGGGAAACAGCGCCATGGATATGACAGGTTCGCAACGCATTGAGGCTTCTCGCGAAGTCGTTTATGCCGCTCTCAATGATGTGGACGTGTTGCGCCAATGCATTCCAGGATGCGAAACGGTTGAAAAGACGTCCGATAATGAAATGACGGCGAAGGTCACACTGAAAATTGGACCGGTCAAGGCGTCTTTTTCCGGCAAAGTGACCCTGTCGGACCTCGATCCACCGAATGGCTATACGATTTCAGGTGAAGGATCGGGCGGAGCTGCGGGCTTTGCCAAAGGAGGAGCGAAAGTGTCGCTTGAAGCCGATGGCGATGCAACGGTTCTGCACTATACGGTCGAAGCGCAGATTGGTGGAAAGCTCGCCCAGCTTGGCGGTCGGTTGATTGATGCGACAAGCAAAAAGCTGGCGGGCGATTTCTTCGAGAAATTCAGCGAAGTTGTCGCACCTGCCCCTGAGGTTGAGGGCGAACCTAAGAAAAAGGGATGGATTGGCAAGTTGATCGGCTGATTTCCGTCGCCCCACAGGCGTGATTGGAACAGACGGTTCCATAGGCTTTGGTTTAGTTGGTTTTGTCGTCTAAATCCCCTGTGAGCAGGAAATGCCATGTCAAATGGCCCTATCCATTATCGCGAGATTTCTGCACGTGAGCCGCTTGAGGTTGCACGCAAGCTGCAACACCATGCGCATATCGCTTTTCTCGACAGTGGAAAAGATCCAGAAGGCCTTGGGCGTTACTCCTATGTTGCGGCTGATCCTTTCGGCGTGTTTAGCGTGATCCATGGCGTCGCCTATTGGAACGGGAGCGCCCTAAATGAGCCGCCCTTTGAAGCCCTTCGTGTAATATTAAATCGCTACCAACGACCAGCACACACAGAATTACCTCCCTTCCAAACGGGAGCCATCGGCTTTTTAAGCTATGAGGCTGCGCGCTTGATTGAGACGGTGCCCGGTATGGTACCGCCTGAAGAGCACATGCCGGATATTGAATTCGGGTTTTATGATGTCGTTTTCGCCCATGACCATGCCGAAAACCGCAGTTTTATTCTTTCCTCAGGCCACCCCGAACAGTCCCCTGCAGCGCGTGACAAGCGGGCTGATGAGCGAATGTCATGGCTCTTAAACGTCCTAGATGAACCGACGCTGGAAGAGACCGTCAATCCTGCAATCGACGAGTGGCGTTTTGATATGGACCGTGAACGGTTTGAAACTGCTGTTTCAGGGACGATTGAACGTATTTTGAACGGCGACCTCTTTCAGGCTAATTTGGCGCAGCGTTTCGTCACGGCCATTCCGAACGAATTTGATCCGCTTGGCTTTTACTCCAATTTACGAGGCATGAGCCCGTCGACCTTCGGGGCCTATCTGAGTTTTGGAAATGTTACCCTGGCGTCCAATTCGCCCGAGCGATTTTTGACGCTGAAAGATCGTCATATCGAGGCCAGGCCGATTAAGGGGACAGCGCCACGAGGCACCACGGCCAAAGAGGATGAAAAGCTTGCCCAAGGGCTAAAAGAGTCCATGAAAGATCGCGCCGAAAATACTATGATTGTTGATCTTTTACGCAATGACCTCTCTCGGGTGGCTGAACCCCATAGCGTTAAAGTTCCGATCCTCTGCGGCCTCGAAACCTATGCTTCAATGCATCATCTTGTGTCGGTTGTCGAAGCGACACTCGCCAAAACCTGTGATGGTGTGGACCTGATCAAAGCGGCCTTCCCTTGCGGT
>DAIOVR010000041.1:0-16983 GCA_036758905.1 Beijerinckiaceae bacterium
TGGCAAAGATACGCGAGGCCGTCGGGCCTGCCGCCTATGACAAGGGTCGCTTCCCCGAGGCGATTAAACTGTTCTCGGATATGTCGCTCGCCAAGGAATGTGCAGAGTTTCTAACGCTGCCCGCCTATGAGGTATTGGATTAAACGCCACCCATGTCCGGCTTTGATTTTAACACGGCATTAGCTGACGTCATCACCCGCTACCAATCCGGCGTCGCGGATAACACCGATGATCTATCGCTTTTGCTAAAGCGCATAGCGGCGGGCGATGATCTCTCAAGCCGCCGGACGTTTCCCGGCCATGTGACAACGAGTGCGATTATGATCGACGAGGCAATGACCTCGACCCTGTTGATTTTACACAAAGCCTCCGGGCGATGGTTGCAACCGGGCGGGCATTGGGAGCCATCACCCTCGTTCCACGCCTCGGCCTTGCGGGAAGCGCAAGAGGAAACGGGGCTACAAACGCTCACGCTTCACGCTTGGCATAACGCAAGCGATCACCCCATCGATATCGACACCCACGCCATCGCCGCGCGCCCGTTGCGCGACGAGCCCGATCATTTCCATTTCGATCTGCGCTATGTTTTTGTGGCCTCGTCATTAGACACTCTCAAGCCGCAAGCCGACGAAATTGATGCCGTGAAATGGCACTCCTTCGATGCGCTACGCGACATATGCCCAAGGGTGTGGCGGCGGTTGCAGGCTTAAGCCGCCTCGACACTTAATTTCAGGCCTAAAGCCTTCATGATGCTGAGCAATGTCGTAAGCGTCGGATTACCTGCTTTAGAAAGCGCATTGTAAAGCGTTTCCCGGCTAAGGTGTGTTTCTTTTGATAGGGCCGATAGATTGCGAGCCCGCACAACGTCACCAATGGCCGAGGCAATAAAGGCAGGATCATTGGTCTCAAACGCCTCTGAAAGATAGGCTTGAATCCGGTCATGATCCGTTAGGCTCTCAGCCACATCGAAGGGCTTTGTTTCAACCGCCATATCAGCACTCCTTTGCCAAAGCTCTGGCTTTGACAATATCCGCCGCTTGGGTGGATTTATCCCCGCCGCATAAAAGCACGACAATGCTATTGTCGCGCCGCGTGAAATAAACCCGATAGCCGGGCCCGTAATGGATGCGAAGCTCGCTCACACCTTCGCCAACCGAAGCCGCGTCCCCGGCATTGCCATCCGCCAACCGCTTGATCCGAACCGCGATCTTTGCAAACGCCCTAGCGTCACGTAACGCGTTGAACCAGGCAATAAAGGTTTCAGTACGCCGAATTTCGATCATGAGACTACTCCGACGGATGGAGCATGTCAATTAAATTGTCAGATATATCTGACAATTTAATTGGGGGTCAGCGCCTCTCACGCCTCCGCGCCGCCTTCCTTAAGCTTCTGCGCGTAGACATTGATCACCAAGGCCGCAAGCAAGATCAGGCCACGGATCAGGATCTTTAAAAAGCTATCGATCTGTATGAGGTCCAGGCCGTTGTTCAACACGCCCAATACCAACAACCCAATGATCGTGTTGCCGATGCCACCACGTCCGCCAAAAAGGCTGGTGCCGCCCACAACCACCGCCGAAATCGCGGTGAGCAAGAAGTCATCGAACCCGTTTTGTTGCGCCGAGCCGAAATAGGCCACGCCCAACATGCCCGCGAGCCCCGAGCAAGCAGCAGAGATCACCATCACCGCGCCAATGATCATCTTCACATTCACGCCGGAATATTCCGCCGCCTCGCGGTTGCCGCCGACCATGAACACGTAACGACCAAAGCGGGTATAGGTGAGCACAAGATGCGCAAACAACAAAAGCAACGCGCAGACAATGATGGACCAACGCAGTCCGAAAATCTTACCCGCGCCCAAGAGCGTAATGAAGTCGGGGAAGATGTATGCAATTTGTCCGCGCACGAGTAGCGCTGAAACACCATTGGCAATCTGCATCATCGCGAGCGTCATGATAAAGGATGGAATGCCGATCTTGGTTACGCCGAACGCCGTTACCGCACCAAGGGCGATCGCCGAAGCAATCGTCAGAATAATACAAATCACACCCGGCAGCGGGATCGTTGCGATATTCACATAATCCGGTTGGATCGTGAAAAACGCCATCGTGATGCCGATTGCATTGGCAAGGGCTGCCACCGACAAATCGATTTCACCGGTGAGAATAACAAAGGTCAAACCCACCGCAATAATGCCGGTAATCGATGCGTTCGATAAAATGTTCAGCAAATTATCGACCGAGAAAAACACGGGGCTTTGCACGGCAAAAAACAGGACGAGAATGATCAAGGTAAAGATCGGCGCAATATTGCGCATCTGATCCGAGAGAAATTGCTTCATTCCGCTTTTTGGCGATTTGGTGCTGTCTGCGATTGTCATGAGGTCGCCCTGTTCCTGTCTTTACTTGTTTGCTTAAGCCGCAGCCAGCAAATCACTTTTATCAATATGGCCTTTGGTGAACTCTTTCACGACCATGCCTTTTTTCATCACCGTGACGCGATCGGCCAAGGTCAGAATGGTTTCAGGCTCGGTCGACAAGACCACAATGGCCACGCCACGATCGCGCAAGGCTTTGACGATGCGGATCACGTCTTCCTTTGCGCCCACATCCATGCCGCGCGTCGGCTCCGATAAAATCAGAACCTGCGGCAAATGAGTAAGCCACTTCGCGAGAGCCACTTTTTGTTGATTGCCTCCGGAGAGATTGCCCAGGGCAATATCCGTCTTTGGCGGTCTAATCTGGAGGTCCTTGATATGCGTCTCGGAGATGTCGCGCTCGCGCCCTGTTTTCAAGAAGATGCAGTGAATACGATCCAAAATCGCAATCGAAACATTCTTGAACACGGGCTCGGTACGGAACAACATCATCTTCCGATTTTCCGGCACATAGGCGATACCCGCTTGCCGTGCGGCCGAGGTGGATGCAAACTTAATCGAATTTCCGTCAATCGTCAGCGTTCCGGATTTAAGTGTGTTCTTACCGAATAAGGTACGGGCCAATTCAATAAGACCGCAGCCCATAAAGCCGTACACGCCCGCGATCTCGCCCTTGCGCAGCGTTAGCGATACATCGTGCAGCATCAAGCCGTCGGACGCCTTTTGAACCGACAAAACAATCGGCTTGGAATCATCCGCCGCAAGATCGGCGCTCTCGCCCATATGCATATTGGCCGAACCGCGCCCAATCATATGCGAGATCACACTGTCTTTCGTAAGATTCGCCGCGTGTTCCGTAATTACTTTCTCGCCATTGCGGAACACGGTCACGCGGTCGGCAATCGCCAACACATCATCCAAGAAATGCGAGATAAACACGATGCTCCGGCCATCATCGCGCAAGCGACGAAGCACCGTGAACAGTCGTTCGATTTCGGGAGGCGAAAGCGCCGATGTTGGCTCATCCAAAATGATCAGCTTCGCGCCTGAAAACAACACGCGGGAGAGTTCCACCAATTGCTGCAAGCCAACAGGCAGGCTGCCCATACGCGTTGTAGGATCAATCGTCAGGCCGAGGCTCGCGATTTGCTCGCGCGCCATCTCATTCATACGGCGCCAATCAACAACACCAGCCGATGTTACAGGTTGATGACCCAAAAACACATTTTCAGCGACCGAGAGGTCGGGAATAACCGAGAGCTCCTGATGCACCATGCCAATGCCCGCGGCCAGCGCATCGCGCGCCGAGCGGAAATGCACAGGCTGGCCGGAGACGAGCATATCGCCTTCAAAACCTGCATGCACACCGGCGATGATCTTCATCATGGTTGATTTGCCGGCGCCATTTTCGCCAACAAGCCCGTGAATCTCACCGTGAAGAATTGAAAAATCGACATCCCGCAAAGCCTTGACGCCGCCAAACGATTTCGAAACGTGGCGCATCTCAAGGATCGGAGTCATGTCGGACATGGAAACCGAAGGCGCTTTCGCGCCTCCGGTCAGTAATGTGGATGAACCAGTCATTAGATGAGGAAGTTCTTCTGCAGCCAGAGATGACCCGCAGCATTATCCTTCGTGATGACGGGACCGTCAGCGAGGATGAAGTTCGGGATATCCTTGCCGGGCTTTTCACCCGCCATAACAGCTGCAACACCGGCAGCAACCGACCAGCCATGGATACGGCAGGAAGGGTTACGAACGGTTGCGACCATCGTACCATCGAGAACGGCGTTCACTGCTGGAGGCATCGCGTCAACGCCACCGAGCAGAATGCCCGATTTGCCCTTTGACTTGATGACCTTATCGGCTGCAAGCGCCATGTCGTCATTGTGGAAGAAGCCGGCCTTCAGGTCTGGGTGCTTGGTGAGAAGCGAATCCCAGATACGTGCAACCTTCGTTACGTCCCAATCAGCTGGCTGCTCGTCAACGAGTTCAACATTCGGGTAGTTGGCGAGAACCTGCTTGAAGCCCTTCGCGCGGCCCTGTGCACCGGAGTGGCCGAGTGCGCCTTGCGTCATGGCAATCTTGCCCTTGCCGCCCATAGCCTTCAACACTTGATCAGCAACGACCGAACCCATCATGACGTTGTCTGGTGCAATGAAGGTATGAATGGCCAACTGGCCTTCTGGCGCCATCATCGTATCCATCGTGATCACTGGCGAACCAGCATCAATCACGCGCTTGATCGGGTCGTTCAACGTACCGATACCGAAGGTCTGGATCGCAACGAAGTCCCACTTCTGGGTTGCCATATTGTCGATCGTGGCGCGCTGCTTGGTAGCCGAAAGCTCACCATCGAACCAGGTAACTTCGACATTCATCAGCTTGGCCCAAGCTTCTGCAGCCTGCTTGCCTTGTGCGCACCATGTAGCCTGCAAACCAGCATTCGACATGGCAGCCTTCAAAGGCTTGCTTGCCTTTTTAAGTTCCTGCGCCATTGCAGGATCAAGGCCAGCGGATGCAAACAAGGCGCTGGCAACAGCCGTTGCACCCATGAGCTTGAACACGTCACGGCGTGACGCGGCGATTTCATTAAGATCGTCTAAATCTTGCGACATATTTCACTCCCAATTTGACGAGACCGGACAGCCGGCGGTCAGATTTTAACGTGCCTTATTTTTCCGGTTGATCCGGGGCACTGACTAGGAATGTGGAGTAGACATCTAAAAAATGTCAATTCATTATTATTGCCGCAGTGCAGCATAAATTACTACCGCCAAATGAGGCACTTAAGCGTTATCAAGCAATAAATGACCTACATATGCGAAAATGTACAACCATACCCGTTCGCACGACATGGCTGAGCACCCAAAGAAGGTGATTTCGGCGACAATTTGACACGGGTGACGTCGTTGGTAACGATAGGATTTCATCAAGCCAAACGGTCGTTTGAATCGGAAGAGGACTCAACCCATGATCGATACCGGAGAAAGAGTAGCGGTTCTCGATCTCGGTAAGACGAATATCAAAGTACTCGTCGCAACTCCTAATGGCGAGCCGATTGAAATTCTCTCTTATCCCAATGCACCCGATCCAACAGGTCCCTATCTCGCCATTGATCTCAACCGCATCGAACCGCTCATTCTCGATGCGCTGGCCGAATTGGGTAAACGGCATCGTATCCGTGCAATCGTGGCCACCGCCCATGGCTGCGGCGGCGTTCTGGTGGATGATCAGGGGCCCGTTCTCCCCGCCATGGATTACGAGGCCAAAGCCCCCGATTGGCTAGAAGGGGCCTACGCCAAAGTTGGCCCAAGCTACGGTGAGGTCTTTTGCTCGCTAAGCGGCGGCGCCATGCGACCCGCTCAAGGTCTCTTATGGCAGTCGCGCGAGTTTCCCGAAGCCTTTAGCCGCGCCCAGCATTTCTTGCTTACCCCGCAATATTTTGCCTTTCGCCTCGGCGGTAAACCCGTCTCGGAAATCTCTTCGCTCGCCGCGCAATGCCATTTATGGAACCCGCTCAAAAGCGAGTTTTCGTCCATCGTCGATCGCCTTAACTGGCGCGCTTTATTTCCCGCCTTTGCCAAAGCAGGCGAAGTCATCGGCCATCTTTCGCCTGATATAGCCAAACGCACCGGGCTTGCACCCGACGTTGAAATTCTGGCAGGCGCGCATGATAGCAACGCCAATTTCTTCCGCTACAAAGCCGCAGGCATCGCCGACCATACGGTGCTTTCAACAGGCACGTGGATGATTGGTTTTAACCGTGGCCGTCTGCTTGAAGATTTCTCGGAAGCGCGCGCCATGGTCGCCAATGTCGATGTCGATGGCGAGCCCATCGCCTCAACGCTCACCATGACCGGCCGCGAATATGCGATCCTTGCGGGCGAGCATCCCGTCAGCGATCAACGCGCCTATGCAGCTGCCGCAAAGCTTATAGCGCAAGGCACCTTGGCGCTTCCTTCCTTCGTTGAAGATCCGGGCCCCTTCACGGGTAGCGGCGGCAAAGGCAAGATCATCGGCCCTGCTCCCATTGATAATGTCGAACAAGGCGCATTAGCCGCGCTTTATTCCGCCTTCGTCGCCGATCTGTGTCTGGATGTGTTAGGCTCGACAACGCCCATCGTGATTGATGGCGGCTTTGCCACCAATCCGACCTTTGGTCAGCTCATAGCAACGCTGCGCCCCACGCAACCTGTTGCCATGAGCCGCTCGAAAGACGGCACCGCTTTAGGCGCTGGCCTCTTATGGCAAAGGTTCGAACGCACGAAACCCATTACCAGCGTCACCCTTGATCCGATGTCGCCCTCGCCGATTGCAGGGCTCCGTGAAGCGGCCCTTCGCTGGCGTGCTTTGGCAGATCAACAAAGTTAGCCTATAGTTTTCAGCAACAATCCGAAGCACGGGATAGGAAACCGACAATGAGCCACAAAAAGCTACGTCAGGGTATCATCAGAACCTGTATCGATATGAATGATTCCGGATTGAACCAAGGCACGTCGGGCAATCTATCGCATCGCATTGAAGGCGGCATGCTGATTACGCCAACAAGCATGCCTTATGACAAAATGAAAAATGACGATATCGTCGAAATGGCGTTTGATGGCACCTATACAGGCAAGCACCGTCCTTCATCCGAATGGCGTTTTCATCGCGATATTTTGAAGAACCGTACCGACGTCAATGTCGTGCTTCACACGCACTCGATCTATTGCACCACGCTGGCAACGCATGAGCGCGGCATTCCTGCCTTTCACTATATGGTCGCGGTTGCAGGCGGCATTGATATCCGTTGCTCGCCCTATGCGTGCTTTGGCACGCAGGAACTCTCCAATTTTGCCCTTGAGGCACTTAAAGATCGTACGGCCTGTCTTCTTGGTCATCATGGCTTGATCGTCTTGGCCGATACTTTTCAAGCCGCGATGTGGCGCGCCATTGAAATCGAAACCCTCGCCAAAATGTATGTGCATGCGCTTGCAATTGGTGAGCCGCCTCGCCTCTCGGAAAAAGAAATGGCCCAAGTGATCGAACAAATGCGCCGCATGAGTTACGGCCAAGCGCCTGATCTTGATCGGGTGAAAGATACGCCAAAAACCATTCGCGCCAAAGCGGCATCCTCCGACGAGAAGGCAAAGCCCGCCAAAGCAACAGTGGCAAAAAGTACTCCTAAAATCGCAAGCAAACCCGCAACCAAGAAGCCGGCTGCCGCAGCACCTACCAAACGGACGGCGAAGCCAGCTACCCGCCCCGCTTCCAATCGGCAGAAATAAGAAGGCGCAAGCATGACGGAACAAACGACGATTGCCGGATCCCGCTTTGTTGGTGGCGTTGATTACAAAGCCCTCAACGAACGAAGCGTTATTGATTTCTTGAGCCCGCTACAAAATGCTTCTGCCCTCCTAGGCGGCGCACCCTCCTCATGGACGGTACGTGAAGTGGGCGATGGCAATCTCAATCTTGTCTTTATCGTTAAGGGCTCAAACAGTGGCATCGTCGTTAAACAAGCGCTGCCTTATGTGCGTATGGTCGGCGAGAGTTGGCCTCTGCCGCTTGATCGCGCATACTTCGAACATGAAGCCTTAAAAATCCAAACCCTTGCTGCTCCGCATCTCGTACCGAAACTCTATCACTTCGACACAATGCAAGCCGCATGCGTAATGGAATTGCTCGAGCCTCATCTGATTGTACGAAAAGGTTTAATCAAAGGCATGCGCTATCCAAAGCTTGCCGCCGATATAGCTGAATTTTGCGCGCTCACTTTATTCAGAACGTCCGATCTCGGCTCGCCCGCCTCAGAGAAGCGCGAGCGCCAAGCCCGCTTTAGCCACAACATCACGCTATCGAAAATCACAGAAGATTTGGTGTTCACAGATCCCTATCGCATCTCCGACATGAATCGTTGGACAACGCCACAGCTTGATAAAATTGCAGCCGCCTTCCGTGCTGACGCGCCGCTCAAACTCGCAGCCCAAGAACTGAAATGGATGTTCTTGTCGCGCGGCGAAGCGTTGCTGCATGGTGATTTACACACCGGTTCCATCATGGCGACCGAAGCCAACACACGCGTGATTGATCCTGAATTTGCCGTCTTCGGCCCGATGGGTTTTGATCTCGGCGCCTTTATGGCCAATCTCCTCCTCGCCTTTTTCGCGCAAGAAGGCCACGCGACAGAAACAGATGATCGCCAATCCTATCGCGCATGGATTCTCGACACACTCGAATCGTTCTGGACCTTGTTTGAGCAGAAATTTTTAGCGCTCTGGAATAAAGGGGGGGATGGTGATGCCTTCCTGCCTCCGCTCTTTGCCGATGATACGGGTGAGGTCGCGTTAGAAGCCTATCGCCACATGACAATGGCACGCCTCTTTCACGATGCCATTGGCTTTACAGGTGCAAAAATGGCACGACGCATTTTAGGCTTAGCCCATGTCGAAGATCTCGAAAGCATTACCGATCCGGATCGCCGCGCTAAGTGCGAGAAACGCGCGCTAAAAATGGCCCGTGCTTTGATGGTAGGCCGAAACTCATTTTCCGAAATCTCCGAAATTCGCGATATCGCCGAAACAATCGCCAAGGAACCTGTCGCATGAAAATTCATGGCCAAGCGATGCGCACCATCTGGCCGGATGCGGATCAGACCTCTATTCATGTCATTGATCAAATCAAGCTGCCGCATCTTTTTGAAACCAAACACCTCCGCACCAGTGCAGAAGCAGCCGATTCCATTCTCACAATGGTTGTGCGCGGCGCTCCGCTTATCGGTGCAACGGCCGCGTATGGTTATGCCTTCGCCATGCGTGAAGATCCGTCCGATGCCAATCTTGATACAGCCTATCAGCGCCTTTACGAGACGCGCCCGACAGCGGTTAATTTGCGCTGGGCGCTGGATGATCTTCGTCAGCGGTTAAAGCCCTTAGCACCTTCCGAACGCTTCACCGCCGCATGGCAAAGGGCTGGACAAATTTGCGATGAAGACGTCGAGATTTGCCGTAAAATTGGCGAGGCTGGATTAGCCCTTATCCGCACAGCGCAAAAGCCAAACAAAACCGTCAATATTCTTACCCATTGCAACGCAGGCTGGCTCGCTTGCGTTGATTGGGGCACCGCATTGGCACCCATCTATATGGCGCATGATGCAGGCATACCTGTGCATGTCTGGGTTGATGAAACACGACCGCGTAATCAAGGTGCGTCGCTAACGGCCTATGAGCTCGGCGCGCATGGCATTCCGCATACCGTGATCCCCGATAATACCGGCGGGCATTTAATGCAGCACGGTATGGTGGATCTCTGCGTAGTCGGCACGGATCGCACCACGGCGCGAGGCGATGTCTGCAATAAAATCGGCACCTATCTCAAAGCGCTCGCAGCACACGCCAATGATGTGCCGTTCTACGTGGCCCTACCCCACACCACGATTGATTGGACCATTGACGATGGCGTCAAAGAAATTCCCATCGAGGAACGCTCGGCCCGCGAAGTCACGCATATGACGGGCCGCCTTGAAGATGGCAGCCTAGCAACCGTCGATATCATGGCACCGGGCAGCAAAGCGTTAAACTACGCGTTTGATGTCACGCCCGCCCATCTCGTCACCGCGCTCATCACGGATCGCGGCGTCTGCTCCGCAACGCGTGAAGGCTTGGCGGGTTTATTTCCAGAACGCGGCTAACCGCTGATACTGCGAAGCGCCGGATAGGCCCGCTCATAGGCGGCAAAGAGCGGCTTATACTGTTCATGCACCGCCATATTCGGCTCGATACGACGCGTCACCTTCACCATCGCACCTGCTGCCTCTTCAATCGAGGCATATTGCCCCGCTGCCACCGCCGCCAAAATGGCCGAACCCAAAGCAGGCGCATCGGCCACTTCCGTCAATGTCAACGGAATGCCCGACACATCCGCATGAATCTGCATCCAGAGTTCAGATCGCGTCGCACCGCCGCAAATTCTAAATTCATCCGGCACATAGCCATTGGCCCGCATCGCTTTGAAAATCGCCTCGGTCCCAAAAGCGACGCCTTCAATCATCGCGCGGAAAATATGCGCCCTGCCATGCTTCAGGCTTAGCCCCGTTATCGCACCGCGCGATAAAGGATCGGTATGCGGCGTGCGATTGCCCTGAAAATGCTCCTGCACAATCAAGCCGTCGGCACCGGGTGGTAAAGCGGCCGCCTCCGTATTCAGCGTCTCGTAAGAAACGCCTTCGCCGAGAAGATTTTTATACCAGTTGATCACCGATCCGGTCGACGTCTGCCCGCCTTCCACCGCATGCAATCCGGGCAATAAAGCATCCTCATAGGTGCCCCAAATCCCCTTGCCATGAAACGGCTTCGCCGATAGCCCCAAATGCAAATGCGAGGAGCCCGTTATAAAGGCCAAGGCGCCCGGCTTCACCACGCCCAATCCGACCATCGCAATAAACGCGTCAGCGCCGCCCTGCGCCACCGGAAGGCCGGGATTAAGCCCCAAATGCGCGGCCGCCTTCGCCGTCAGTCCCCCGATCGTCTCGCCCAAGCGCACCACGTCCTTCGGCCATTTATCGGCCAACGTCGGAATACCGAGCTTTTCAACCATGGAGCGGGCATAGCCGCCTTCGCTAACGCGATAATGCCAACGCGCAGCGGCATTGTTGATGGAGGCGACCATCCGCCCCGTCAGATGGAAATTGACATAGTCCTGATATTCGCAAATCGTCGCCGCGCGCTTGAAAATCTCGGGCTCATTGCGGGCAATCCAGAGCGCTTTAGGGATCATCCATTCAGCCGAGACCGGACCCGCGCCATTCGAATTCACCTTTAATGCCGCGTCACCCGTCGCTAACACCTCTTCCGTCTCTTTTGCCGAGCGGACATCCATCCAGATCAGCGCAGGTCTTAGCGCATCGCCCTTCTCGTCAAGCGCCACGACCGAGCAGCAGGTTGTATCGACCGAGAGCCCAACAATGCTGTCAATGCCAATGCCAGCCTCTGCCACGGCCTTGCGCACGCTATTGCCAACGGCATGCCACCAATCAGCCGGATTTTGCTCGGCCCATGCCGGATGCGGAAACTCCGTCTTATAGGTGGTCGCGGCAAAAGCGAGCGGGCGACCTTTCAGATCAAACACGCCCGCGCGCAAGGATTCCGTGCCGCCATCAATCCCGATCACATAAGCCATGCGTTTGCCCCCTCGTTTCTTGTTATCTCATCTGTTACGAGAAGAATAACCCGCGATTCATCGGCGAGTAAACCGGCTTAAACCATGAGCGAACCTTCATCCCAACCATCCGCGCCCGAGACGCAGGAGAAAAAAGGGTTTTTGCCCAAGGGAATGATTTTGCCGCTCGTCATCGCCAGCGCGCTCTTTCTTGAAAATATGGATTCAACCGTTCTGGCCACATCCCTTCCCGCCATCGCGCTGGATCTTCATCAAGACCCGATCGTCCTCAAACTCGCCTTCACCTCCTACTTGCTTAGCCTCGCGGTCTTCATTCCGATTAGCGGCTGGATGGCCGATCGCTTCGGCGCGCGTCAGGTGTTTCGGCTGGCGATTGCCGTCTTCACCCTTGCCTCGTTGGCCTGCGCCTTCACCAACACGCTGGAGGGTTTTATCATCGCGCGTGCCGTGCAAGGCATGGGTGGGGCGATGATGGTGCCTGTAGGCCGCCTCGTTCTGGTGCGCGCGATACCTAAGAGCGAATTGGTCCAGGCGCTTTCCTATCTCACTTTGCCTGCGCTGATCGGCCCCGTTGTCGGCCCCTTGATTGGCGGTTTTCTCACCACCTATCTCCATTGGCGCTGGATCTTTTTCATCAATCTGCCAATGGGCATTACGGGCATCATCTTGGCATCGATTTTTGTGCCTGATGTCAAAGCTGAACATCAAACGAAACTTGATACAACGGGCTTTATCCTGTCAGGCCTCGGCCTATCGAGCCTCGTCTTTGGCCTTACAATTTTAGGCCGTGAAATCTTGCCACTCGCGGTAGCCCCTCTCTTGTTGCTCATAGGCGCAGGGCTACTCGCGCTTTACGTCTGGCATTCAAAACGCGTTCCCCATCCAATTTTGAAATTGGCCCTTTTAAAACTACCCACCTTTCGCACCAGCATGCTCGGTGGCTTTTTCTTCCGTGCGGGCATTGGCTCCAACCCGTTTCTATTACCTTTGATGTTGCAAATCGGGTTTGGCCTCTCGGCCTTTCAATCCGGCTCCCTCACCTTTGCCGCATCCGCTGGAGCGTTCTTGATGAAATTCACGGCACCAGCCATTTTGCGTCGCTTTGGATTCAGGACAATCTTGATGAGCAATGGCGTGATCAGCGCGGGTTTCTTCGGTATGATTACGCTTTTTAGTGCATCAACCCCGCATCTATTGATCCTTGCTGTCTTGTTAGCGGGCGGCTTTTTCAGGTCGCTGCAATTTACCTGCCTCAACGCGATTGCTTACGCCGAAGTAGAGCCTGCCGATTTAAGCCGCGCCTCAAGCTTTGCGAGCGTCGTGCAACAAGTCTCTGGCTCTGTAGGCGTTGCTGCCGCAGCGCTTATTCTTGAATCGCTGCAATTCCTGCGCGGTGATAATCAGCTCTTGATCAGCGACTTCCAAATCGCCTTTGGCGTGGTGGCGCTCATGGTTGCAGGCTCAACACTGTTTCATCACCAGCTGGATCGGAATGCCGGCGCGGATGTATCGGGCCACGTCGCCTAATGAGCGCTTGGTCGATCAAGCCTTTTCCGGCTCAGGCGGAATAGGCTCTTCAACGATAATCGAGTGGCTTGGCAGGCTAATTGCCAACCGCGCCAACAAGATCGATTTATGGCGCAAGGTCATAGGCTCAATCATCCGAATAATCGCTTCAATCCGATCATCCGGCTCGAAGGATACTGCCAATCCGGGTACGCGGGCGGCGGCACGAACCAGACCCAATTCTTTAAAAGCTTCGTCTTCAAACTGCCTCTCGCGGGCCTTGCTCAGGCCCATCTCCTGCGCTTTTTTGTCGAGCTCTTTTTGCTCGTCATCGGTAATGACACCGTCTTTGGCCTTTTGCTCCACCAATTCTTTAAACGCTTCGGCGCGCTTACGAAGCTTTTCGTTAAAGCCCGTTGCCAAAATACCGGTAGGCAACGCGATCATACCGAGGCCCACACAGGCCATGATCATCGTCAAGAATTGACCAAGCGGTGTGACGGGCGAAATATCACCATAACCGATCGAGGTCAGGGTAATAATGGCCCAATACATCGCCTCGGGAATGCTGGTAAATTTATCCGGCTGCGCCTCATGCTCGACAAGATACATCACGCTGGCCGAAAAGATCGTGATGAGCATCAACACAAACAAGGCAGCGCCGAGCGAAGGTAATTCTTCGGTGATAACTTCGATCACCGTCGTCATCGCGGTCGAATAGCGCGTCAGTTTCAAAATACGCAAAAGACGCATCACGCGTAAGAAGCGCAAATCGATCTGGATAAAGAGTGTTAAATAGAACGGCAGAACCGACAGCAAATCGATGATTTGTGTTGGCCCCACCATATAGCGCAGACGGCCAAGCACGGGCCGAGGCGTCTTCGGGTTTTCAACCGCAGTAAAGACACGCAAAAGATATTCAGCAGAAAATACAAAGACTGAAAAACGATCAAAATAATGGAATTCAAATTCCATCACCTCGTGTATCGATTCAACGCTCTCCATAACCACGGCAACGACGCTGAAGAAGATCAGGCCGACTAGTGCAACGTCAATAATATGTTGAATTTCGCCTGAATACTCATCCTCATTCAGCATGCTATAAAGCTGCTGCCGGAAGGTGCGGTCTTTATTAAGCTCTTTGAATTCAAGCCATTTCGGGATCAAGAAACGGGCGAGTTTGAAAATTCGCAAGAGACGCAAAATACGCAGGAAGCGAAGATCAAGGTCAACAATAAACGTCAGATAGAACGGGACCACGACAAAGAAGTCGAGCAGAGCCATTGGCGTTAACATATAACGCAACAGCTTCCACTTCATGCCTTTGTAGATCGGGTTTAGATCCGCGCAGAACAGCCGTAAGGCATATTCGACCGTGAAGAAAATAACCGAAACTTGGTCGAAAAGAGCGAGCTCTTCGTGATACGCCTCATGGATCGCGTCGACATGCTCAAGCACGATGGCGATCACACTAGCGACAATCAAACCGATAATAAATTGATCGAGGACGTGATGGATTTTTGGTGCGTTCGGCGTCTCAAACATAATTCGATAGACGAAATTGCGGACCTTACCAAACCAACCCTTTGCTGGTGCGAGATCTTCTAGTTCGCGGTCAGCATAGTCCGGTCCCATCAGACAGAACTTCTGCCAGGCCGGTAAAATAAATCGCATTAATTTTAAAATTCGCAACAATCGTAGGACACGTAAGAAGCGAAGATCGAGTTCAATGATGAACGTAAGATAAAATGGAACGACAACCAGGAAGTCAAGAATCGCCATAGGCGTCAGCGCATAGCTTAACGTCCCAAACCGCTTCTCTTTAAATTTTGGCGATAAACCGCCGCATAACATGCGGCCGACATATTCGAACGTAAAGATAATGACAGAGATGCGATCAAATAGCGCAAACTCCCAATGAAACATCTCATGGATGTCGTCATTGTGTTCGAGCAAAATCGCTATCACGCTCATCACAATCAAGCTCATGATGAAATTATCGAAATAATGATGGATTTTAGGCGCGTTTTTGGTCTCGAACATCACGCGATACAATTCGTACCGCGCGCGTCCGATCATACCGCTTGGCCGTTCAATATCTTCGGCTTCCACCACGCACACTCCCGGACACAAGACCGCCCGGCGAGCTGGATCGCGGGAAGGCTTACGTCAATTCATCCTTTGCAAGCCTTGGAAGAGACGGCTCGAAAGACGAATTTTTTAGGCCTGCCCGATATTTAGCAAGTCTTATGCCAGTGAATTAGCGCGTTTTGGGAAAGGGAATAATGATGGCAGATGACGCCTGATTGGCCTTTTTGTCGCTCTGCGGTGCGGTTTCAAAGAGCTCATCATCTTGGGCCACATCAATTAAAGCATGCAAATCATGAGGGCTCCAATAGGCCAAAGCCGCGCAGGCGGCGTGAGCTGCAAGTTCAATCGTGACGTCCTCAAGCTTGACGCCGGTCCGGCGAGCGTCACCAACGAGGGAAAAGAGATGCTGCGACACTAATTCTGCGGCGTTCGCCATACATGACCTCGCTTCCGGCTGAAGGCTGCTTGCACCAGCAACCCCGATCCAAAAGGCCCTAGATGACCCTTTGATCCATCAACGCCCCGGCATAGGCTGAGGTTCCCGCCTTCGTATCAATTGTCTAAATCACGCCTCAGCCTCGCTCATTTGTCAGCGCATCCTCACGCCGCCGCTGAATGGAGAAGCAAACCTGACTTTTCCAATTCCATCTGCAGCGCGATGGCGTCAACTTCAAAGCCGTTTGGCCAGCTTGGCACACCAAATGAGATGAAAACACTTTTGAAGAACGCGGGGTCACGAAGAGGCTCAACCATAGGGCCTCCCTCTGCCAGCATGTCCGAATAATCCCGAATGCCTTCAGAACCATCCGAAAATCTAACCCAAAGCCGAGCATCGTCGAGCGGCTTGAGTTCTGTCACTTTGACCATCTTGATCATTCTTCGTCGGCTCCCCGAACGGTGTTTAACGGCAACCTAATTTTACACCGCTCCCAGTTGGCAAGCAATTCAGGTTGGTGGCGGATTGCCCATTCTTTCAAAATGCGCCGTGGCCCGGGCGACATTTGACCGGCGATCAACTCGCCACTGTCAATCGAGATGAGCGCTTCGTAACCCTGATAATAGGCATGAAAATGCGGAGGGTTGTGGTCGCGCCAATACATTTGGATGACGATGCCATAGAATACGGAAATCGTCGGCATCGTCCCCTCGTATTAATTATCCAAGAAGCTCCGGAGCTTCCGCGAGCGGCTCGGGTGCTTCAACTTCCGCAGAGCCTTCGCCTCGATCTGGCGGATACGCTCGCGCGTCACGCTGAACTGCTGGCCGACCTCTTCGAGCGTATGGTCGGTATTCATACCGATGCCGAAGCGCATGCGCAGAACACGCTCTTCACGCGGCGTCAGCGAGGCCAAGACGCGGGTTGTCGTCTCGCGCAGGTTCGATTGGATCGCCGCATCAATCGGCAGGATCGCGTTTTTATCTTCAATGAAATCGCCAAGATGCGAATCTTCTTCATCGCCAATCGGCGTTTCAAGCGAGATCGGTTCTTTCGCGATCTTCAAAACCTTGCGCACTTTTTCGAGCGGCATAGCGAGCTTTTCAGCCAATTCTTCTGGCGTCGGCTCGCGGCCAATTTCATGCAGCATCTGGCGCGAGGTGCGCACGATCTTGTTGATCGTCTCGATCATATGCACCGGAATACGAATGGTGCGCGCCTGATCGGCAATCGAGCGCGTGATCGCCTGACGGATCCACCAGGTCGCATAGGTCGAGAATTTATAGCCGCGGCGATACTCAAACTTATCAACCGCCTTCATCAGGCCGATATTGCCTTCCTGAATGAGATCAAGGAACTGCAAACCGCGATTGGTGTATTTTTTGGCAATCGAAATCACGAGACGCAAATT
>DAIOVR010000042.1:0-16464 GCA_036758905.1 Beijerinckiaceae bacterium
AATAGCCTGTCCAGCCGCCCACTCCTCTGGTGTAATCATCGCTTCGGCGAGCAAGAGTTTGAGCAGCGCCTTGGTCCAGATTTCGTAATAGGACGATGTCAGATATTCGATTGGCGGTAGCGTTTCGCGAAAATATCGCCCACGATCGCCCGGCCACTGCCCAAGAGCTCCGCAGGCAAGCGTGATCGCTAGCGCACGCTTTTCCCATTCAGCATGAAAGAATGGCTTTTCTGGTTCTGGAAGAACAGGACCAAAACCCATCATCCCGCCCAGATCCTGCGCGCCATTCATCGCGCTTGTCCATTCTTTAGGGGCAATCCGGTACCGATCATGCTGTCGCGCGTAACGAGATCGGCGAGGGCATCTTCGCTTAAAGTTTCGGTACCTTCAGGTCGCATAGGCAGAACAAGGTAACGCATTTCGGCTGTTGAATCCCACACGCGAATTTTTATCGTTGCGGGGAGCTTAACGCCAAAATCGTTGAGTACACCACGAGGATCCATTACCGCGCGCGAGCGATAGGGGGTCGATTTATACCAAACAGGTGGTAGCCCAAGCACGGGCCACGGATAACAAGAACATAGTGTACACACGACGAGATTATGCAGCTCGCTTGTGTTCTCAACCACACGCATATGCTCGCCTTGCCGACCGCTATAGCCAAGCTCTGCAATGGCGGATGTCGCATCGCTCATCAAACGCGCTTTATAGGCAGGGTCCGTCCAGGCTTTGGCCACAACGCGCGCGCCATTACGCGGTCCGATCTTCGTCTCATAAGTCTCGATGATGGCATCCAACGCTGCAGGGTCGATATAACCCTTTTGCGTCAGAATAGTTTCGAGCGCGCGAACGCGTAACGCAGCCTCTGATAATTCAGAGCCGTGATCATGGTCGTGGTCATGCGTGTGTGTCATGCCAATAGTTTGGCCGGTGTCGAGCCATAGAGCAAGATGGCTTTAGGATAAAAACTTAGGCCGCCACAGTTTTAGCGTCAGCGCATTCATCACCACGCTTACGCTCGAGAGTGCCATCGCAGCACCCGCAAAGACGGGGGATAAATAGCCAAATGCCGCGAGTGGTATACCGATTACATTATATGCTAAGGCCCAAAAGAGGCCCGAGCGTATCGTGAAAACGGTACGCCGAGCGAGCGATATGGCTGCAGCAGCAAGGCGCGGATCTGGACGCATTAAGGCGATGCCTGCCGTTTCTAGGGCGATATCTGTTCCGCTACCCATGGCTATACCAAGATCGGCCATTGCAAGCGCTGGTGCATCGTTCACACCATCTCCCACCATGCCAATAAGGACGCCTTTAGCCTTCAGGGCGGCAATGATATCGGATTTGCCTTCGGGCCTTACCTCGGCATGGATCTCTTGAATTCCAAGTCCCTCGGCGATGCGTTTGGCAGCACCTTTGCTGTCGCCTGTCACCATGACGGATTCGATCCCGATGCTCTTTAACATCTGAATAGCCGCAGCACTTGTATCCCGCGCCGGATCCGCAAAGGCCAAAAGGCCAATCAGGCGCTTTCGATCGGTATCGGCTAGGTAACTCAGGCCGCAACCTTCTGCATTAAGGCGATCCGAACGTGCTTTCACGCTTGTAAGGTCGATCCCGGATTCAAGCAGTGCAGTTGCATTGCCAAATAAAAACCGCTCGCCGCTGACGGTGCCGATAATACCGCCAGAAATTAATTCAAACCCCGATACGCTCGGCAAGGCTGCCATGCCACGCAATTGCGCTTCATCGCGAATGGCACGAGCAAGCGGGTGAGAACTTCCTGATTCAAGCGCTGCCGCAATCACCAGTACCATTGCAGGATCACCACCTTCAACAGCCATAATAATAGGCTGACCGGTTGTCAGCGTCCCTGTCTTATCAAAGGCCATGAGCGTGATGTGAGCTGCACGCTCCAAAGCCGATGCATCACGGATCAAAATACCGTGTTTGGCCGCAACGCCCGTTCCCGCGATAATGGCCGTGGGTGTCGCAAGGCCAAGCGCGCAAGGACAGGCAATCACAAGAACGGAAACAGCATTGATTAAGGAAGTCTCATACCCTGCACCATAGAGAAACCAACCTATTCCGGTAACTGCCGCAATGATCAATACCACAGGTACGAAGATGGCACTCATGCGATCAACCAGCGCTTGCACAGGTGCTTTTGATGCTTGCGCATTGGCCACCAAGCGAATGATGCGGGACAGCATGGTTTCAGCGCCAATCGCTTGTGTTTCAATCACAAGACGTCCATCGAGATTGGTCGTTCCGCCAATGACGATCGCCTCTTTTGCCTTTGTGACAGGTAGGCTTTCGCCTGTTACCATGGATTCATCTAGGCTGGCTGCGCCGTCCCTTATGACACCATCAACAGGAATGGTTTCGCCCGCCCGCACGAGCACAAAATCACCGACTCGAATGGTATCAAGCGCCACTTCCGTCTCAATTCCATTTTCAATTTTTCGTGCTGTCGCGGGCCGAAGTCGGCCAAGTGCGGCGATAGCCGATGCCGTCTCTGCAGTGGCACGTTCTTCGAGCCATTTACCGAGTAGAACAAACGCGATCACAATCGAAGAGGATTCAAAATAAAGATGCACCATCGCCATCGGCATGGAAGGTCGCAGCCATAGATAGAGACTAATGCCATAGGCGGCGCTGGTGCCAAGGGCTACCAGCAGATCCATCGTCGCGACCCCACTCCGAAGGGCTTTCCACGCTGACTTATAAAATCGCCAACCAAGACCAAACTGTACAAGGGTCGCCAAGGTAAATTGCGCCTCGGGTGGCGGCATGACGTCGATACCAAAGAGCATGCCGACCATACCAAGTATAAATGGACTCACGATAACAAAGGCCAACAGAGCCGCCACCCGCGCCTTTTTCTCCCGTTCGGCCGAGCGCTTGGCTTCCCCGGCACGATTGCTTTCAAGAATTAGGCTTGCACCATAACCTATATCGTCCACTGCAGTGATTAGGTTTTCGGGAATGGCTTTCCCCTCGATCCGCGCGCTTTTTGTCGCGAGATTGACCGATGCCGATGTCACACCCGGCACGGCTAGGAGCGCTTTTTCAACGCGGGCGACACAGGAGGCGCAAGTCATGCCATCAATGGCAAGCGAAACCGATGGTGCATGGAATGGGACTGAGCTTGGCTGGTTCATAGTTCAGAACATAGCAACTCCGCCTGTCTTTTTCCACTTGATAGGGTGCTTATGCAACGCAGCTCTGCTTTCAATGCTTTGACAAAACGCGATAATCCATGTTGGCTTACGGACAAAATGAAGATGCTGAAGGAAACGCTATGCCTAATTTTGCCGCCAATTTGACCATGATGTTCACCGAGCACGCCTTTCTGGATCGTTTTTCGGCAGCAGCGGATCAAGGCTTTGCGGCGGTGGAGTATCTATTCCCCTATGAGCATTCCCCGGATGCGATCGCCAAACAATTAGAGACCAATAAACTGACGCAAGCCCTGTTCAATATGCCGCCCGGTGATTGGGCCAAAGGCGAGCGTGGCGTCGCAGGTATACCGGGCCGTGAGCAAGAATTTCGTGAAGGGGTTACAACGGCCTTGCGCTATGCGGAAGCTACCGGTGTTAAGCGGTTACATATGATGGCCGGTATGACGGATCTTAAAGATGCAAACGCAATGGCAACCTACCGCGCTAATATTGCTTATGCCGCTCAGGCACTTGCTGCTAAAGGTTTGGACTTATTGCTTGAGCCGATTAATGGCCGCAACATGCCGGGCTATGGGCTGAACAGTTTTGATCTTGCGGCTGAGATCATTTCGGAAATAAATCTCCCTAATCTCAAATTGCAATTCGATATTTATCACTGCCAGATCCTTCATGGTGATGTGACAATGCGGATGCGCGCGCTGCTGCCAATGTCGGGTCATGTCCAGATTGCCAGCGTCCCATCGCGGCACGAACCGTCGGGCGAGGAATTGAATTATCCCTTCCTGTTCGACGAACTTGATCGCCTCGGCTATCAGGGCTTTGTCGGCTGCGAATATAACCCGAAGGCCGGAACCGTTGAAGGGCTTGGATGGTTCGCGCCCTATCGTCGGACCTGATCGAAAGAGCGACGTCTGCCCAAATTTTCAGCTTTGAACGCGCGGCGCTCCCGCCTATCTATGAGGCATGGTATTTTTCGGTAGAAAGCGGGTTTTCGGCGAATGACGGCTGCGGTTTCGATATTTTCAGAGCGACCGCGCGCGGATGCCATTCTCCCCGGAATGATCCGGGCGAAGGGGAACATCCAATGTAGGTTTACCGCCAATCCCCGGCGAACCGAGGCGTCGGAGCTCTATGAGGCAGGTGGTTATAGGATGAAGTTCCCCAAAGGGGACTTATGCGAAGGAGTTATCATCAATACGGGCGGTGGTATGGCAGGCGGTGATTCCCTGCACGTCGAAATTTCGCTCGATGCCGATGCTAAAGCCGTGGTTTCCACCCAGTCGGCTGAAAAAATCTATCGCGCACAGAGCGAGCCTTCCTCGGCGTCTATACAGATTTCGCTTTCTGAGCGCTCGCAATTGGCTTGGCTACCCCAAGAAACGTTGCTGTTTTCCGGTGCAAAACTCCATCGTTATTTTCGGGCTAATATGTCGTCCTACGCTACGCTTACTGTGTTTGAGGGGGTCATCTTTGGCCGCGGGGCGATGGGTGAACGGATTACGGAAGGGGCCTTTCGCGACAGTTGGCGGATCAAGCGCGATCAAAAGCTCGTCTTTGCCGATGAGGTCGCTTTAGAAGGAAATATGGCCGATCGCCTTGACCGACCTGCTATTGGCGCGGGCGCGCGGGCGATTGCAACCTTCTTGCATATTGCGCCCGATGCGGAGGCTAGGCTTGACGAAGCAAGAGCTGCGCTTGAAACTTCTTTATGCCAGTGCGGAGCGAGCGCGTGGAATGGAATGCTGGTTGTGCGGTTTGCAGCTGTTGAACCAGAGGTGCTCCGGCAATCGGCAACCCGCTTTTTAAATCAATTCCGCGCGGTTCCTGTGCCGCGCGTCTGGCAATGCTGATCGATAACAAAGGACGTTTAAGATGATTTTATCGCCCCGTGAAAAGGATAAGCTCCTCGTCTCGCTTGCAGCCATGGTGGCACGAAACAGGCTTGAGCGGGGCGTTAAGCTCAACCATCCTGAGGCGATTGCTCTCATCACGGATTTTGTGATTGAAGGCGCGCGGGATGGTCGCTCGGTTGCTGAATTAATGCAGGCCGGTGCCCATGTGATCACGGCCGATCAAGTGATGGATGGCATCGCCGATATGATCCACGATGTTCAAGTGGAGGCGACGTTTCCCGATGGGACCAAACTCGTCACCGTCCACAATCCAATTCGCGGCGGACATGGCGCGGTGATACCTGGCGAAGTGATGACCGAGCCGGGGGATATTTTGATGAATGAAGGTCGTGAGACAGCGACGTTATCCGTATCCAATACAGGTGACAGGCCGATTCAGGTGGGCAGCCATTATCATTTCTTCGAGACCAATCCTGCCTTGTCCTTTGATCGGGCAACCGCACGCGGCATGCGGCTTGATATTCCAGCCGGAACAGCGGTGCGCTTCGAACCCGGCCAGAGCCGCGAGGTGCGCTTGGTCACCCTTGCCGGCAAGCGGGAAGTCTACGGCTTTCGTCAAGATGTGATGGGCAAACTTTAAGCAGCGATCGATAAAGGACAACGACAATGACAACCACTCTTTCCCGCGCTGCCTATGCCGATATGTTTGGCCCCACCACAGGGGACCGTGTTCGTCTTGCTGATACGTCTCTGATCATCGAAGTTGAAAAGGATTTTACCATCTATGGCGAAGAGGTAAAATTTGGCGGCGGTAAAGTTATCCGTGACGGCATGGGTCAAAGCCAGGTTACCAATAAAGATGGCGCGGTCGATACCGTCATTACCAATGCCTTGATCGTCGACCATTGGGGCATTGTAAAAGCCGATGTAGGTCTGAAAAATGGCCGGATCGCGGCCATCGGCAAAGCAGGCAATCCAGATATTCAACCGGGGGTCACCATTATTATTGGGCCCGGCACCGATGTGATTGCGGGTGAGGGCAAGATTTTAACGGCAGGCGGCTTCGATACCCATATTCATTTCATTGCTCCGCAGCAGATTGAACATGCTCTAATGTCGGGTGTGACATCACTTCTCGGTGGTGGTACGGGCCCTTCGTCCGGTACTAATGCAACAACATGCACACCGGGCCCATGGCATATGGCACGGATGATTGAAGCTGCCGATGCCTTCCCGGTCAATGTTGGTTTTTCTGGCAAAGGTAACGCAGCGCTTCCCGGATCGCTCGTTGAAATGATTGAAGCAGGAGCGTGTGCTCTAAAGCTTCATGAAGATTGGGGCACGACTCCCGCTGCGATTGATAACTGCCTAGCGGTTGCCGATGATTACGATATTCAAGTGATGATTCACACGGACACGTTGAATGAATCAGGCTTTGTCGAAGACACCGTAAAAGCTTTTAAAAACCGTACTATTCACGCCTTCCATACCGAAGGTGCGGGCGGTGGCCACGCGCCGGATATTATTAAGGTCGCGGGCTTAAAAAACGTACTTCCTTCTTCGACGAATCCAACCCGTCCGTTCACCGTCAACACGCTTGATGAGCATTTAGATATGTTGATGGTATGCCATCATTTGGATAGCAGCATTCCGGAAGATTTAGCTTTTGCTGAAAGCCGCATTCGCAAAGAAACCATTGCAGCAGAAGATATTTTGCACGATATAGGCGCTCTATCAATGATGTCATCCGACAGCCAAGCGATGGGACGTTTGGCAGAAGTGATTACACGCACATGGCAAACGGCCGACAAAATGAAAAAGCAGCGCGGTTCATTGCCCGGCGATGGTCGCGCCGACAATCATCGTGTTAAGCGTTACATTGCAAAATATACAATCAATCCTGCGATAGCTCATGGCGTATCGAACCATATCGGTTCGGTTGCGGTCGGTAAATTGGCTGATCTTGTTTTATGGTCGCCAGCATTTTTTGGCGTGAAGCCTGATATGGTTATAAAGGGTGGCGCTATCATCGCCGCACAAATGGGTGATCCAAATGCATCCATCCCAACGCCACAACCTGTTCACTATCGCCCCATGTTTGGAGCGTTTGGAAAAGCGTTAACATCAACTTCGGTTGTGTTTGTTTCTAAAGCGGCCATCGCAAATGATCTTCGCGGTAAATTAGGAACAGTGAAGGACATGGTTGCTGTCGAGAATGTACGCGGCGGTATTTCGAAAGCATCGATGATTCATAACGATGCAACGCCCGACATTCGGGTCGATCCAGAAACCTATACGGTAACTGCCGATGGCGAGCTTCTGGTTTGTGCCCCGGCGACAGAGCTGCCCATGGCTCAGCGCTACTTCCTTTACTGATTTATCGTTATTCACCTCAAACCTGCTTTTATGTATCACTTATCGTTCGATTTATCTCAACCACTGTCCTTATTCACCTGAAAGTGCTCTGCCATTATGCAAACAGCCAGTTCTATTACTCGAAAAGCAGCCGTTAAGGCCGAAAAAATTGTCGATTCCGTCAGCCTCGACCACGAAGGACGGCATCGCCGCCGGATCGTTTTAAAGGGTGAAAAGGGCCTCGAATTTTTGCTCGATTTAGATAAAGCAACGGTGCTAAATGATGGAGATGCCGTCAAGCTTGAAGATGGCTCACTCGTTTTGATTAAAGCTGCACCACAGACGCTTTTAGAAGTTCGTTCTGAAAATCCTTTGCGGCTTTTAAAAACAGCCTGGCATATCGGCAATCGACACACACCATGTGAAATCACCGTAGAAGCTTTGTATCTTGAAGACGATCATGTTCTTGCGGAAATGATACGTGGCTTAGGTTGTTCAACCTCAATCGTATCGCGTCCATTCCAACCGGAACGTGGAGCTTATGATGATCATGGACATTCACATGGACATCATGGTCACGCACATGGTCATTCACATGATCATCATGATCATCATGATCACAGTCATAATCATTCTCACAGCCATCATCATACTCATGAACATAATGAGGCTCATGTTCACGACGAAAATTGCAACCATGATCACAATCACGATCATGGTCATGCTCATTCGCATAAACATGATTGAGGGGAATGCACTTCCATTGCTTGTCTGGCTTTCGCCCTCCTTTCCGGTGGGTGCCTTTGCTTATTCCCATGCTTTGGAATGGGCTGTTGAATCAGGCGATGTTTCTGATCTTGAAAGCTGCAAGGCTTGGATTGCTGATCTATTAGAATATGGCTCTGGTCGGACGGATTCCATCCTTTTAGCGCACGCATGGCATGCGGCGGTAAAAAAGGATGGAAGCGCAATTCTGGAATTGGCTGAATTAGCGCTTGCTTTACAGCCATCAGCTGAGCGCCATCTTGAAACTGTAACACAGGGTAATGCTTTTCTTACTGCTTCTGCGGCCGCATGGCCAAGTGAAAAATTAGATTTCTTACGACATCATGTTACAGGCGATGTTGCGTATCCTATTGCTGTTGGTGTTGCTGCTTCAGGTTTTAAGATTCGGTTACAAAATACGTTGGAATCTTTTCTTCTCGGTTTTGTTGCCAATTTAGTTTCTTCCGTTATTCGTTTGGGGCCCTTAGGGCAAACGAATGGACAAAAAGTAATTGCTCATTCGTTAGAGCTGGTATGCCGCGTTGCGGAAGAAGCAGCTCATTCAAAACTTACGGATATTGGAAATTCAGTATTCAGGTCCGATATAGCATCCCTTCGACACGAAACCCAATATACGAGGTTATTTCGCTCATGACACGATCTTCTCATGGACCATTACGCGTTGGAATCGGTGGGCCCGTTGGTTCCGGTAAGACTGCATTGACGGAAGCTCTTTGTAAGCGTTTCCGTGAGATATATGATTTATGTGCAATCACCAATGATATCTATACAAAAGAAGATGCGCGGTTGTTAACTGTAGCAGGCGCATTACCGGAAGATCGTATTATGGGAGTGGAGACGGGAGGCTGTCCGCATACGGCTATTCGTGAAGATTGCTCATTAAATTTAGCAGCAATCGATACGATGAACCGGAAATTTCCAAACCTTGATCTTATTTTAATTGAGTCTGGTGGAGATAATTTAGCAGCGACCTTTTCCCCTGAACTCGCCGACTTGACAGTTTACGTGATTGACGTTTCTGGCGGTGAAAAAATTCCCCGTAAAGGTGGGCCGGGTATCACACGTTCGGATATTTTAGTCATCAATAAAATTGATCTCGCGCCTTTTGTTGGGGCAAGTTTAGAGGTTATGGAGCACGATGCCAAACTCATGCGTAAAGACAAGCCTTTTGTCTTTACAAATGTCCGCGATGGTACGGGTGTCGATATCGTTGCCGATTTTATTGAAAAAGCGGGTGGATTAAAACGCCGCTAATTAAACCAATTGAGCAGCGCGAGGGTCATGAGCAGAAAGGCGGTGTAAAAGATATTCGACTTCTGCTTTTGCCGTGGCACTTAGTCCAGCGCCCGGTTTTCTTTGTGCGTCGGACCCCAATATCCCACGCCGCATGAGTGTGTATTTTCTAACTGCAAGGCCAATACCTTGTTGCTGTTCATAACGCATCAAAGGTAGGTGGGCGTCAAAGATATTATGAGCCTCATCGCGTTTTCCCGCCTTTTGTAACGACACTACATCGACGAGAAGTTCTGGGAATGCATAACCGGTCATAGCACCATCGACACCACGCTCCATTTCGAAATCGAGAAATAAGCCTCCATTTCCAGTTAAGATAGATACGTGCCGTAAGCTACCTTCAGCTTCAAATTTACGTAGCGTCGAAATTTTTTCTAACCCTGGCCAGTCTTCATGTTTCAGCATGACGCATGAAGGGTTATCCATGATAATTCGACGGATAACATGCGGTGTCATGATAACGCTCAAAGTAAGTGGGTAATCTTGAATAACAAAGGGAATATCTTTTCCGATGGCTTCGATTGCTTGGGCATAATAGGTAACGATTTGATCGTCGGTTCGTAAGGAGGGTGGTGGCGCAATCATGACACCTGCAGCCCCCTTGATCATCACCTCATGGGCCAGCGATCGCATAGCTGCAAAACCTGGTGCCGAAACGCCGACAATGAAAGGCAAATTAGGTGCACGCTTGATGGTTCGTTCAGCGAATGCAACAGCTTCTGATTGATCAAGCTTTGGTGCTTCTCCCATGATTCCAAGAATGGTTACACCAGTTGCACCGGATGCAATATAGTGATCAATCATTCGATCCGTGCTTTTCCAATCGAGACTTCCATCCTCAAGAAAAGGTGTTGGTGCAATGGGGTAGACGCCTTGGGCTGAACTCGTAAGCATGATCAATTCCTTTTAAAATCGAAGCCACCTTAACCTGCTCAACTTTACTGGGCAAGATGGATTAGAATTTAATGAAAATCTCTTGATTTTGGTAAGATAGATACATTGCGGGGATGACGTGCACGCCCTTCCGGAACAGGTCTTTTAACTTCGTCAGCTCGTGCAAAGCTAGGTGGTAGCTGTTCATCAGATAGGGCTAAAAGATCAAATGAGCGGTCACTTATAGTTTCGATAACGATGTGAATAATGCCTTCATCGCTTCTTTGTATGATTCCGTCTATCCAAACGAGACGAGCGCCCATAATGATCTTCCGAAATCGTTCCAACAATGATGGCCATATAACAAGATTTGCTATTCCTGTTTCGTCTTCAATCGTCATGAAGACGACTCCTTTAGCGCTACCTGGCTTTTGTCTTATCAAGACGATACCGGCGACTTTAACACGCTTACCATGCGCCAAATTCTTGGTTTCAGAACAGGGTATGACGCCTTCAGCTTTATATAAGTTTCTCAGGAACATCATTGGATGTCCTTTGATTGATAGGCCTAGTGTCTGATAATCTGCAACTATATGTTCGGACATTGTGATGGTCGGAAGCAAGATGGTCGGCTCTTGCGCTAATTCCCTTTCATCGGCATGTTCAAAAAGTGGCAAGGTATCTGCATCGGATAAGCGTCTTATGTGCCAACTAGCCTCACGCCGATCAAGACTAATCGAGCGCATAGCGTCAGCTTCGGCTAAAAGAACAAGGGCTACTTTAGGAATATCAGCACGTCGCTGTATCATTTCGGGTGACGGATAAAATCCATTTCGAAATGTTGTGAGGCGATCTGACCAATTCTCTCTAAAGCCATCAATTTGACGAAAGCCAAGGCGTAAAGCAAGTTCACTTTTCGAATTCTCCTCCAAGGTGGCATCCCAGCGGCTCATGTTGACGTCTGGTGCCCTAACTTCAACATGATGTTCGCTCGCATCTCTTACGATTTGGGCAGGGGCATAAAAGCCCATAGGTTGACTATTAAGCAGCCCTGCAGCAAAGGCAGCGGGATGATGACACTTTAGCCAAGCAGAGGCATAAACCAGCAATGCAAAAGATGCCGCATGGCTTTCGGGAAATCCATATTCACCAAATCCTTCAATCTGTTTAAAGCAACGCTCAGCAAAGTCAGCCTCGTAACCTCGCCGAACCATTCCATCAATCATCTTTTTTTGGAAAAGACCAATAGTACCAACTCTTCTAAATGTAGCCATGGCACGCCGCAATTTATTAGCTTCTTCGGGTGTAAATTTGGCTGCCTCAATCGCTATTCTCATGGCTTGTTCTTGAAAGAGTGGTACGCCTAGGGTCTTTCCTAGAACGCGCTCTAATTCATTAGATTCTCCATGCTCAGGTGAGGGAGAAGGGAAATATATTTTCTCTTTACCTTGTCTTCGCCGTAGATAAGGATGCACCATATCGCCTTGAATTGGACCTGGTCGAACAATCGCAACTTGAATGACGAGATCATAAAAGCACTTCGGCTTTATGCGCGGTAGCATGTTCATTTGCGCGCGGCTTTCTACTTGGAAGACGCCTATGGAGTCCGCGCGTTGCAGCATGGCATAAACGCTAAAATCTTCGCGTGGTATCGTCGCAAGATCGTATTGAGGCCCGCCATGCTGAGCGATGAGATTGAGCGCTTTTCGTATACAGGTCAACATACCGAGCGCTAATATATCGATCTTCATCAAACCAAGAGCGGAGATGTCATCTTTGTCCCATTCGATAAAGGTACGATCCTCCATGGCTGCATTACCGATTGGAACCGTTTCGTCGAGCCTTCCGCGGGTTAATACAAATCCCCCTACATGTTGGGATAGATGCCTTGGAAAGCCTTGTATTTGCATAGCGAAGCTAACGGCTTGGTGAATCAATTTGTTGGTTGGATCCAGGCCGGCTTCTTTAATTTGACTGTCTGATATTTCACTGCCCCAATAGCCCCAAACGGTATTGGCAAGAGCTGCTGTTACATCCTCGGTTAAACCCAGCGCTTTTCCAACGTCTCTTATTGCGCTTCTCGGTCGATAACTGATGACGGTTGCGGCTAAGCCTGCTCGTTCACGTCCATAGCGTTGATAAATCCATTGAATAATTTCTTCTCTGCGCTCATGTTCGAAATCAACATCGATATCGGGTGGTTCGAGACGCTCAGCAGAAATAAAGCGCTCGAAGAGCAGGTTAATCTCCGTCGGATCTACCGATGTAATACCTAAGCAAAAGCAGGTAACTGAATTAGCTGCAGATCCTCTACCTTGACAAAGAATGTCGCGGGAGCGGGCAAAGGCAACAATATCATTAACGGTTAGAAAATAGGGCGCATAATTTAGCTCCTTGATTAAGTTGAGCTCTTTATGAATACTCGCCTTCACCAAATCAGGGATTTTGCCCTTATAGCGTCTTTCCGCTCCCTCCCATGTTAAATCAGTTAAATGATCCTGTGCGGTTTTACCTTTGGGTATTGGTTCATCGGGATATTCATAGCGAAGCTCATCGAGTGAGAATTTTGCTCTATTTAGAAAGTGGGTCGTTTCTTCTATGGCCTCTGGCATCTTACGAAATAATCTTGCCATTTCTGAAGCAGATTTCAGGTGACGTTCAGCATGGCATTCTAATTTTTTACCTATTTTGTCGATTATTGTGTGTTCTCTAATACAACTTAGCACGTCCTGAATCTGGCGACGCTCATAGCTATGATAAAGCACATTGTTGATGGCGATAATTTTTACACGATGCCTTTTTGCTATTGCTTTCAATTTTTTAATGCGGCTTCGATCGCGGTCCTTATGTTGTATGGTAACCCCTAACCACACAGCATTGGTGCATATAGTTGTAAGTTTGTTAAGTGTAACTTCGGTAATGGCATCGTCTTTTTCCGATGGCACGACGATAAATAATAAGTTGCCACAATCGATCAACAGATCATCAATGGTGATAATGCAAGAGCCTTTTTCTGTACGTCTTTTTCCGAGCGAGAGCAGTTTTGATAGGCGGGCGTAGGCGGCTCGGTTTTCTGGGTAGGCTAGGATGTCGGGTGTGCCATCGGAAAAAACGAGGCGGGCGCCAACTACAAGTTGCAAACCAGCTTCGCGGGCGCCTGTTTCTTTGTGGGCGACATGCGCGCGCACAATGCCTGCTAGCGAATTGTGATCCGCAATCCCGATGCCGGAAAGCCCTAATCGGGCGGCCTCGGCCACGAGCTCTTCAGGATGCGAGGCTCCTCTTAGAAAAGAGAAATTTGTCGTAACCGCTAATTCTGCGTAAGCCGGCGCTGTCACCCGAATAATCCATGCATAAACCATTGAGGATGCGTGCATTCCCGACCAAAAATCCCTTCGCGGAAAATCCAAAAACGGGTGCCATATTCATTCTCGATGCGAAAATAATCACGGGTGAGCGAAGGGGCCTGTCCGGTGAGGCGCCACCATTCGTGCGCAATCCGCTCTGGACCTTCGGCTTTAATGACGACATGAAAGACGCGACGCCAGCGTAAGCGAATAGGAGAGCCGTCTGGAACTTCGGCAATAACATCAATGGGTTCTGGAGGCTCTAAGAGGCGGATAGGGCGTAGGGGTGCATAGTCAGGCTCATGCCAGACGTCCCAATCCGCCGCGAGGGCGGTATTGCCATTGTTGGCAGGGATAAAGGCGGCTGCTCGGTCGGGCCAATGGGTGTCTTCGGATTGCAGCTGCAACACACGCGCTGGGGTCAGTCTTACGCCGAGATGCTCGATAAGCGAGGCAAAATCTTCAGCCAGATCATTTTTGCTGGCAAAATCTGGTTCATGGACCGAAATTTCCTCTGTAATCGCAGCAGAAAGACGGATGACATCGAAACCAAAGCCAGGATCGAGCGGGTCCGCAAGGGCATCAAGACGCTCGCGGAAGAGGCGCATAATGGTCTTTGGCTCCCGCAAAGGCCTAGCGGTTTCGATCTCGAGACGCCGCATCACGCCGTCCGCTCGGAAGAAACCGAGCTCAAGGCGGCGCGCCCCTTCGCCCCGCTTTTCCATGAGGCGGGCGAGGTCGGCGGCGAGCGTCAGGATGGTGCGGTGGACGTCATCTTCATGGCCGATGGGTTCGGCAAATCGCCGTTCCGTGACATAGGCTGCAATGGGACGGCGAGGAGAAATGCTCGATTGCACAAGAGCTTGCACCCGATCCAAGCGGTCCATGAAATCAGCGCCAAAGCGCGCTACAAAGGGTGCGCGGGCTTGTCCGGCAATGTCGCTGATATGCTTGAACCCCAGTCGAGCAAGGGCCATGATGCGTTTATTGTCGATGCCAAGGGCAGCCAAGGGCAGGGGGAGTGCCGCCTTTGCTTCTTCGCCCGGCGCGATGATGCCGCCTTGACCAAAAAGGGCTATGGCGCGTGCGGATTCCGCGGTTCCCGAAATCGCGCCTCGTACCGAAAGTCCTTGTAAAGACAAGCGATTAAGGCAGTCCGCCAGGAGCTTTTCTTCGCCGCCGAGCAGATGGGCGGCTCCGGTGATGTCGAGCGCTAATCCATCGGGGGCTACAAGGCCGACACAGGGGGTGTAGCGCTCGCACCAATCGGCAATCCGCTCTAAAAAAGCATGATCTGCCATTGGGTTATGCTCGGCTACTGTGAAGGCCGGATAAAGCGCGCGAGCGGTCGCCAATGTCATGCCTACACCTAGGCCTGCTTTATTGGCGGCTTCATCAAGGGCTGCGATGAGGAGGGCGCCTTTGACCTTCTCGGTTAAAACGAGGGGAAGCTCAGCTGGCGTGCCGTAAGTGGGGTGCAGACGGCGCCTCTGCAGCCGATCCGTCGCCAGGCGCGGAAAGACTAGGGCTAGAATTCGCCTGTCGGAACAAACACTTGTCATGACTCCACTCCATTATCCATTCGCCGCCGGGGCCTCCCGCTCCGGCCTGCCGATTGACAACAAGACGGCCCAAAAAGGCCGGTAATCCCAGCTCGAAATCATCTTCTGACCGGCTGGGTGAGGCTGAAACTTCCCATCGGGTTCGGGAAGAACCCAAGGGGGAATGCCCCCCGCTTCTGAGCGTAATCAGGGTCACGCCGCTCTCCTCAGCGGCTAGAGAAAGCCTGCGCGTGGCCGTCAGATCGAGCTGTTTCGGATCGCCCCACGGCTCCAGCAAAACGACGCTAAGGGCTTGGCAACGCAGGGATTCTTCCGCTGCTCTTAAGGCTTCTTTGGCGTTGGGGACCTTGACCAGCAAGAGTTTGGCGGGGTTAAGCCCGTAGCTCGCCAGCCCCGGACCATAGGGTTCGCCCAGTTCCCGGCCCGCCGCATCCTGCCGGATCCAGACCCAAGGCGTATCGCGCGGGCTTAAAAGGCCGACAAGACCCAGCGCAAAGCCCGAGGCGGCTGATAAATCGCGCGGTGTCAAAGCCATGACATCATGCGTGGCCCCATGCATCAGGCCACCACCAAGTATTTGATCTATTTCAGGAATTCCCAACGAAACCCGGTCCCGCTCGACCCCGCCAAAGCGTCGCGCACCGTCCCGGCCGATCCCTTCGATCGCCTGTTTCAGGGCCATAAACGCTTCGCGTGTCACGGACATTGTCACCTCTCGATAGAATATTTGTTCACTTTATGTTCTCTTTTTCTTTTCTTTCTCCGGAAGAGTCAAGACGATTCCGCATTTTCCGATTGTGACTTGTTTTGAGATAGTCCCGAGCCCGTTTGAGGTGAATAAGGCCAGTGCTTCCGATAGTCCCGCGCGGGTTTCGAGTGAATGAAACATTAAGAGGTGAATAAAATAGGGTTTCGAGTGAATAAAACGGGGTTTGAGATAGTCATCCGCTAAATGAAGCCGCTGGCACTGCATCTTATGCGGGTAAAGAGCGAGGAGAATCGTGTTTCATCTCCTGTAGCGTCACTGTAGCAACGCATTTCACTTGCGTTTCGTGATATCCCTTAGGGCTAAAATGCGTCCGCCTTGTTGCTCTTTTGGCACTCAAGGTGAGAACGAAAATTGTCTGCGCGTATGGTCGATTTTTTCATTTAAAGAAAATCATCCAATCCTTCAAATCCAACCTTTTTGTTTAAGCTCCTGCTTGCAATC
>DAIOVR010000043.1:0-3135 GCA_036758905.1 Beijerinckiaceae bacterium
CTCGCATGGCACCACCTTTGGTGGTAATCCGCTGGCGATGGCGGTTGGCAATGCCGTGCTCGATGTCATTCTCGCACCGGGCTTTTTGGCGCATGTCGAAAAAGTTGCATTGCTTTTCAAACAACGCTTGGCCGAGTTGAAAGACCGTCATCCGCGCATCATCGCCGAGGTGCGGGGTGAAGGATTACTCGTCGGGTTGAAGATGGCCGTTCCGAACACCGAAATGACGAAAGCTCTGGTGCACGAACATTTATTGGCCGTTGGTGCAGGCGATAATGTTGTGCGCCTATTGCCACCTTTGATTATCGATGAAGCCATCGTCGCCGATGCCATTGCGCGGATTGACCGCGCCTGTTCGCATATCGAGGCCGATATGGGCCTCTCCCAAAAGAAAGCGGTAGACGCATGAGTTCGCAAAAGCATTTTCTCGATCTGACCGATTTTTCGTCCGATCAGTTACGGTCGATCTTAAAAGGTGCCAGCACGCTGAAGGCCGCGCGCCAATCAAGCCGTGCCGCTGGAAAGCGGAACGAGAACCGCCCGCTCGAGGGTAAAGTTCTGGCGATGATTTTCGACAAGCCATCAACCCGTACGCGCGTGTCGTTTGATGTCGGCATGCGCGAGCTTGGCGGTGAAACGCTGATGCTTACAGGTGCTGAAATGCAGCTCGGTCGCGGTGAAACCATTGCAGACACGGCACGCGTCTTATCGCGCTTTGTTGATGCGATCATGATCCGCACACTCGATCACGGTAAAGTCACGGAGCTGGCTGAGAATGCCACGGTGCCCGTCATCAATGGGCTCACCAAAAACTCGCATCCCTGCCAAGTCATGGCGGATGTGATGACCTATGAGGAACATAACGGCCCGATCCAAGGCCGAAATGTCGCTTGGCTGGGAGACTCCAACAATGTGCTGGCCTCATGGGTTCACGCCGCCGCACGGTTTGATTTTCAGTTGACGATTGCAGCACCCGAAGAATTGGCACCAACCGCCGAGCTGATCGCTTGGGCGCGGAATGAAGGCGCACGCGTCACCGTCACCCGTAGCCCGCAAGATGCCGCCGAAGGGGCCGATTGTGTCGTCACCGATTGTTGGGTCTCAATGGGCGATGAAGACGCTGGACGTCGCCATAATTTACTCTCGCCCTATCAGGTCAATTCAAAGCTTATGAAGCTAGCCTCACCCAAGGCGCTCTTTATGCATTGTCTTCCGGCGCATCGTGGCGAAGAAGTCACCGATGAGGTGATGGATGGCCCGCAATCGGTTGTATTCGACGAGGCCGAAAATCGCCTTCACGCGCAAAAGGGCATTTTGGCGTGGTGCCTCGGAGCGCTTCCTGCATCATGATGGATTTCAGTAATCTTCCACCTGATGATCAGGTGCTGCCCTTCACGGTTGAAGCGTTAGACGTTCGCGGACGTGCCGTTCGCCTTGGGCCGATGATCGATGAAATCCTGCGTCGCCATGCCTATCCCGATCCCGTTTCAGATCTTCTGGGACAAGCGACAACGCTTGCCGTTCTATTAGGCTCAGCGCTTAAATTTGAAGGTCGCTTTCAAATTCAAACGCGGACGGATGGTCCGGTTGATTTGTTGGTCGTCGACTATGAAGCGCCCGATCGTGTGCGCGGCTATGCGCGGTTCGATGCTACGCGTCTTCGTGATGATATGTCGACGGCTGATGTCTTGGGTCGCGGTCAACTCGGTTTAACGATTGACCAAGGCAATGATATGTCGCGCTATCAAGGCATTGTTGCGCTTGATGGCCAAGGGCTAGAAGAAGCCGCCCAACAATATTTCCGTCAATCGGAACAAATTCCAACCCGCGTCCGATTAGCGGTTGGCCAAGTGATGCAAACCAATGGTGCAGGCGACTTGGCACCAAAATGGCGTGCCGGCGGCATCATCGCCCAATTCATGCCGACCTCACCCGAGCGGCAAAGAATGATGGATTTGCATCCGGGCGATGCACCGGAAGGCGCATCCATTTTTGAAGCGAACGAAGACGACGCGTGGACCGAAGCCCGAGCGCTTGTTGAAACGGTTGAAGATCATGAACTCATTGATCCAACCTTGACGAGCGAAGCATTGCTCTATCGGCTTTTCCACGAAAGCGGTGTGATGGTATTTGATGCGGCGCCAGTTACCGCCCAGTGCCGTTGTTCGACCGATCGTATTTTAACGATGATCAAAGGCTTTCCGCAGCACGAGCGTCAGGCGATGGTAGCCGATGACGGCATGATTGGCGTGACATGCGAATTTTGTTCGACGCGCTATCAGGTGTCACCGAAAGAGGTTGAGGCATAGCAGGCTATTTGGTTTCAGAAACCAATACCTTTAACCGTCATTGCGAGCGAGAGCGAAGCAACCCAGTTAATGGTTGTGTATTGGGCAACACGTCGCCGCTGCATGCTTTTCTGAATCATCAGCTAGGTTGCTTCGCTGTCGCTCGCAATGACGGTATTATGGATCTAAACACCAACGAAAATACCGGTTCTTGCCATAGCGCATGCTTATGACTATAACGCTTCCGTAACAATCGGAGCTGGCATGAGCGTATCCCTTCGACCTTCGGAAGCTTTAGCCTTATGGCATGACGTCACGCTTGATCTCGTGCGCGAAGGTGGCCATGATTTCTCATCCCGGCAAATAACCATTCTGCTGACCATTTATCTGGAGCAGCCACCGCACACGGTCCGGGGATTGGCGGCAAAGTTGAATGTCACAAAACCAGTTATCACTCGTGCGTTAGATACAATGGGTGCCTTGGATCTTGTCACGCGTCGTCGTGATGAAAAAGATATGCGCAATGTTATTATTCAACGCACGGTAAAAGGCGCATTGTTTGTTGAAAAAATGGGTGACGTAATTGTTGCCCGCGCGAAGGAGCTACCAAGATGAGCGAGCTCGATAAACGTCTGACGCCGGCTCGCCCTGATCTTGCCGCCGAGGCCTTAATTGGCGTTGTGGATGCACCCCGTTATGTAGCGGGCGAAGAGCGGATCATCTTTGATGGTTCAGCGGATCTTCGCCGCGCACCTGTGCCCGATGCACCGCTTGATACTGAAGCCTTGCATGGCGAAATTTTTACCGTCTACGATCAAGACGAAGAGGGCTGGAGTTGGGGGCAGCT
>DAIOVR010000043.1:3235-13814 GCA_036758905.1 Beijerinckiaceae bacterium
TTCCGCGCGATACCGATATGCAAGAAAAAGCGGTCGGAGAGCGCTTGCCGCTGGACGCCGAATTAAAACGCGGTGACCTGATATTCTGGAAAGGTCATGTCGGCATCATGCGGGATGCCCATGAACTCTTGCACGCGAGCGGTCATCAAATGCTCGTTGTCAGCGAGCCACTGTTTGAAGCCGTTCAACGGATCGAAGCAAAGGGCGCAGGCCCGATGACGTCGATCCGGCGTATCAAGCTCTAATACCCCTTCGCGCGGCTCACCATATTCAACAAGGCTTCGCCCTTTTCCACCCGCCTGATTTGCGCGGCAATCGCGTTCGCAATAGCGACCGGATCCGATACGGATGCATTATGCGGCGTAATCGTTACGCGTGGATGTGTCCATAAAGGCGATGTTACGGGCAAGGGTTCTGTTTGAAAAACATCAAGCACAGCTTCATGCAAGGTGCCATCATCAAGGCATTCTAAAAGCTCTGTTTCAATTTGCAAATTGCCACGTCCGGCATTGATAAGGGATGGTGCTGCAACCCGGCCATCTCGTGCAAGCCCTTTTAAAAGCTTGCGATTGATGATGCCCCGTGTCTCCTCGGTGAGGGGAAGCAACACTATGAGAATATCGGTTCGCGCAAGAAAGCTCGATAATTCAGCATCACCCGAAAAGCACTGAATGCCATCAATTGATTTTGGTGAACGACTCCATCCTGCAACCTTAAATCCAATATGCTTTAATTTTTGAGCCGCATCTGATCCAAGAACTCCTAAGCCCATAACGCCAACGCGCACCTCTGAGGCTGCTGGCTGCCAATCATCATCGATCCATTGCAGATGATTTTGTTGCTCGCGATACCGCCGCGTTTGCCGTATGATTGAAAGCGCATGAAGGATAACATATTCGCTCATGCGATTGGTCAGATCGGGATCAACAACACGCGCAATCGCGACATCGGGGAGTTCCGTATCCCGAAAAAGATGATCAACGCCTGCCCCCATTGAGAAGACAGCTTTTAAATGCGGGTAATGCGCGAGCGATCCGGGTGGATGGTACCACGTCATCGCAAATTCGATCGACGCAGGATCATAGCTGTCGCCAAGCTTGACGATCGGGCGATCCGGTAACAGAGCACGGAATTGTTTAACCCACGGATCAGGATCGCCTGAACCAAGTGCTACGAGCAGTGTCATTTCTATAATCCTTTGCCTTGAAAGCGGTCATGAATCAGCGGTCGCATGATCGGTGTTGCATCACCGATGGTGTAGGACCTGCGAAGATGAGCGGATGCTGCCTCAGCATCGGTTTGAGTGCGCGCATGGACAAACCCCAAAACCGTATCGTTTGAAACCGACGTGCCAATGGAAAGCAGTTTCGTGAATCCAACGCTATGATCAATACCATCTTCCGCGCGCGTACGGCCACCGCCAAGGGCTACAACAGCAAGCCCTATCTCGCGCGTTGCGATGGATTGAACGATGCCATTGGCGTTAGCCAAAACCGGAACGATCACCTGCGCCTTCGGTAAATATTTTTGAGGATGATCCATCAGATCAGCAGGCCCACCCAACGCCGTCACCATGCGCTGGAAACGCTCGGCAGCAGCGCCTGAAGAAATAGCCGCATCGAGTTTTTTAAACCCTTCTTCGAGCGTTTGAACAAGCCCGCCAATCAGAAGCATGTCCGCACCTAAAGCGAGGACAACTTGATGCAATCTCGGGTCCCGATGCGTGCCCGTCAAATACTCAATCGCATTCATGACTTCCACCGCATTACCCGCAGCAGACGCAAGAGGCTCATCCATATCGGTGATCAGCGCGGTGGTTGGTAGCCCGGCGCCAGTGGCCACATCGGCGAGGCTTTGCGCCAATTCCCGCGATCCTTCAAGCGTCGGCATAAAGGCGCCACTGCCCGTCTTCACATCCATCACGAGGCCTTGCAGCCCGGCCGCTAGTTTCTTCGAAAGGATAGAGGCGGTGATCAGCGGAATGGACTCGACCGTCGCCGTCACATCACGGATCGAATAGAGCTTCTTGTCAGCGGGTGCGAGGTCGGCGGTCTGACCAATAATCGCCGCTCCCGTCTCCCGTACAACTTTTCTGAACAGCGCAATGTCTGGTTGTGACGTGTAGCCGGGAATCGAGTCGAGCTTGTCGAGCGTGCCGCCGGTATGGCCCAACCCGCGGCCTGAAATCATAGGTACGTAACCACCACAGGCTGCAACCGCAGGTGCGAGCATCAAACTGACATTATCACCGATTCCACCTGTCGAATGTTTATCCAAAACTGGCCCGGGACTATCGGACCATTCGATTTGATTACCTGAAAGCATCATGGAAGTAGTTAAAACCACACGTTCCGGCATGGTCATTCCGCGGAAAAACACCGCCATCGCAAAGGCCGCGGCTTGGGCATCCGTCACCTGGCCATTGGTGAGTCCGGCAATAAATTCGCTGATTTCAGGCTCAGAAAGAACGACCCCATCCCGCTTTTTGCGGATAATCTCTTGCGGAAGCATATTTAATCTCCGGAATAATCCCTAATCCCGGTGATACAGTGCTTTGAGAAGAAAATCAGGCCTAAAAATCAAGCCGCGTAACGGGTCGCATCCTCGCCATAATGGTCAATATAGCGCGGATGAATAGCACTAACCGGCAAGATAACCAGAACATCAGTCGTGCCAAACTGATAGTCTATCACTGCACCATCGCCAATTTTGGCACCAACACGCAAGTAACCCTTGATCAAAGGCGGCAAAGATTGCAGCGCAAGTTTAGTATTAATGGTTTCGGGTTGAATTAAATTCATCGAAATACTGCGCTGCGGCAAGGCAGAGGCCTGCCAATCACCTTCAGCGCGTGCGTTATAGTGTAGAAAACTTAAAGGCAGCGCTAAAGCTTCCGGATCTGTTCCTTCAAAACTGGCGCAGCCGAACATGACATCGATGTTAAACCGTTTCACATACGCCCAAATGCCATGCCAAAGCAGCTCAACGGTCCGTTTGTCGCGGTATTCTTTGGCCACACAAGAGCGTCCAAGCTCCAGAAAACGCTTACCTTTATGCGCTGCTAACATCGGGCCGATATTAAATTCCGAGGCGGTATAAAAGCCACTATGCCGTTCCGCGATCTCTTGCCGAAGTAATCGATAAGTACCTACGACTTTTGGCTTCACTTCAGCATGATCAACGACAAGAAGATGGTCGCAAATTGCATCAAACGCATCAATATCCCGACGTTTCATACGCGAAACAAGGTCAGGTATGGCTGACATTTCTTTGCAAAAGACAGTATAGCGCAACCGCTGTGCCCGCTTAATATCCTTTTTGGTCGATGCAAGGCGCACTTCAAGCGAACCTATTCTTCCCAAAGTGAACTCATCGCGCATTGGGCGATGAAAAAATGATTGCATGAAATCCGCACTTGTACGAGCAACCAGTGCGACCGGGCTCGCTAAGCTCTTGGGATCATACATACTATCGTCCTCCGTCGCCCAAATGGCAGCATCGATTCGAATGACTGCATTATGACAGAGACATCATAAAACGCTGACGGGAATGTGACAGATTTGCTGCTTCGTCACCGAGCCATCATGTCGCGTGACCGATAACTCAGCGCCTCGGCAAGGTGAATTCGATGAAGGGATTCTTGACCATCCAGATCCGCAATGGTTCGGGCGACCTTTAACACCCGATGATAGCCCCTTGCCGTTAATTTCATGGCATCGGCCGCACTTCTTAAAAGCGATAAACCTGCATCGTCTAAGGCTGCAATCTCTGTGATGCGGCTGACAGGACAGGCGGCGTTTGACGTAATCTCACTCAAGCCAAGTTCTTGATATCGCTGCGTTTGGAATTTTCGAGCTCGATTAACCCTCCGTGCTACCGCCGCCGAAGGCTCGCTTGATCCGGGCGTAATTAAATCGGCCGCTGACACGGCAGGCACTTCAATCACCAAATCGACGCGATCCAAAAAAGGCCCCGAGATTCGAGACTGATAGTGCGCCATACATGTATCATTCGGCGCCTTTTTGCAGGCATATCCCGGCTCAGTTGCGCGGCCACAGCGGCAAGGGTTCATCGCTGCCACCAGCTGGAACCGCGCGGGATAGGTTACCCGATGATTGGCGCGTGCGATAATGACTTCACCGGTTTCAAGCGGTTGTCGTAAACTATCAAGCACTTGCGGCTGGAATTCGGGCAATTCGTCCAGAAAGAGCACGCCATGATGCGCCAAAGAGGCTTCACCGGGACGCGCTTTGATTCCGCCTCCCACCAACGCTGCCATTGAAGCCGAGTGATGCGGCGCACGAAACGGGCGGCGGTCCGTCAATTCCCCTCCGGCAAGCGCCCCCGCTACCGATTGGATCATCGAAACCTCGAGCAGCTCTTTTGGGCTAAGCGGCGGCAAAATCGAGGGCAAACGGGCTGCTAGCATCGATTTGCCGGCGCCAGGAGGGCCAGAAAGCAGCATATTATGACCACCTGCTGCGGCAATTTCGAGAACCCGTCGCGCCGATTCCTGTCCTTTAATTTCGGCCAAATCGGGTAAAGGCCCTCCGTCGCCTCGAATAGCCGCTTCGGGCCTGCTTAAAATCTGCGTGCCCTTGAAATGATTGGCGAGCTGGATGAGCGAGCGCGGTGCGATTATTTCGATATCCCGCGATGCCCAAGCGGCTTCCGATCCCGAACCATGCGGACATATGAGCCCATGCCCGCGTTCATTCGCTGTAATGGCGGTCGGTAAAACGCCGGCGACAGGCGAAATTGAACCGTCTAACCCTAACTCTCCAAGAACCGTAAAGCCTTCAAGCGCATCGGCTGGAATAGCACCAATCGCGGCCATAAGGGCGAGTGCAATCGGCAAATCGAAATGACTGCCTTCTTTCGGCATATCGGCTGGCGCGAGATTAACGGTGATCCGTTTGGCAGGCAGCGCAAGTCCTGATGCAACAAGAGCCGATCGGACGCGCTCTCGCGATTCTGCCACGGCTTTATCGGGCAGGCCTACAATATTGAACAAAACCTTTCCCGGAGCGATCTGCGCCTGCACATCGACCGGCTTTGCTTCAATGCCCTCAAAAGCGACGGTTGAAACGCGGGCTACCATCGATGGGCAGCCCGCGCCGTCACAAGCCAATTTTTTAAGGCAGACATTTTTTTTGTCATGGCGCGGCCCACAATAGCGCCAGCCTTGCTTGTTGGCCCCTGTCACATGTGACAGGCTATTCAACCGCCACTGATTTCAGTCGATAAAGGGCGTCTAACGCCTCGCGCGGGGTTAATTCGTCTGGCTGAAGAGCAGCAAGGGCCTCACGAAGCCGATCCGGCAGTTTCGAAATGTGCTGCTGCGGTTGAATTAAGGCCGAAAACAGCGGCAAATCGTCAATCATCTTAGCCACCGGCGCTTGTCGGTCTGATGCTTCGAGCTCGGCCAACACCGCGGTGGCACGCTCAATGACCGAACGCGGTAGTCCTGCAAGGCGCGCAACCTGAATGCCATAGGATCGGTCGGCAGTACCGGGTACCACTTCGTGCAAAAAGATGACGTCGCCATGGTGGTCGGTGACGCGCATTGTTGCATTCACGAGGCGATTAAGGCGCTTCGTCAGCGCTGTTAACTCGTGAAAATGGGTCGCAAACAAGGCGCGGCAGCGGTTGCTCTCGTGGAGGTGCTCAACCGTCGCCCAAGCAATCGATAATCCGTCGAACGTCGCCGTGCCCCGGCCGATCTCATCGAGGATTACGAGCGAACGCTCACTCGCTTGGTTAAGAATTGCGGCTGTTTCAATCATTTCAACCATAAAAGTCGAACGACCACGGGCCAAATCATCGGCTGCGCCAACGCGCGAAAAAAGCCGATCGACAATGCCAATGGTTGCACGCTTCGCTGGCACATAGGCACCGGCTTGAGCGAGCACAGCGATCAGCGCGTTTTGACGCAGATAGGTCGATTTACCGGCCATATTAGGGCCAGTAATGATTTGAATACGCCCCGAAGACGCCCCGTCTGGCGGCGATAGAGTGGCATGATTGGCGACGAAAGTTTCACCCTGTCGCTTTAAAGCGGCTTCCACGACCGGATGACGGCCATTTTCAATCTCAAAATCGAGCCCGGATGTAATGGTTGGGCGAACATAGGATTGATCATCGGCCAGCTCGGCGAAGGCTGCTGAAACATCGATAAGGGCCAAAGCATCGGCAGCCTGTTTGATCGTTTCCATCTGCGCAATAACGCGCTGGGCAAGGTCCGCAAAGATTTCAAGCTCAAGCGTCAGGGCTTTGTCCGCCGCGGAAGCGATACGGCTATCGAGATCGGCCAATTCAACGGTTGAAAACCGCATAGCGCCTTGCATGGTCTGACGGTGGATAAAGAGCGTTGAATGCGGCGGTTGGAGGAGTTGTTCACCTGCCGCTTGCGGCACTTCAAGAAAATAGCCGAGAAAATTATTATGTTTTATTCTTAAAGTTCTAGCGCCTGTTTGTTCGATATAATTTGCCTGCAATGACGCAATAACGCGCCGGCTTTCGTCTCTTAAACTCCGTATCTCGTCAAGCGAGGTCGAAAAACCCGCGCGGACAAAGCCGCCATCGCGCTTGTTAAGCGGCAGCTCATCCGACAAAGCGGACTGAAAATAGAGAGACATATCGGGGTTGAGTGCTTCAAGGGCTTGAGAGGCCGTCTGAATTTCAGCAGGCGCCTCATCATTCGCCTTGATCCGCGCGGCGACCCAATGCGTGAGCTTGAAAGCATCCCGCAAGGCCGCAAGATCCCGCGGTCCGCCCCGATCCATCGCCAATCGCGATAGCGCACGCGCCATATCGGGCGCCGCTTTCAGGGCCACCCGAATTTCACTGCGTAAACCGCGACGATCAAGGAAAAAGGCAACGGAATCTTGTCGAGCCGTGATCGTGGCCAAATCTGTCAGCGGCCCGGCTATGCGTTCAGCAAGCAAACGCGCTCCCGGTGGCGTAACAGTGTAATCAATCGTCGCAAGCAGGCTGCCTCGTCTTTCGCCTGATAAAGTCCGCGTCAATTCGAGATTAGCGCGCGTTGCCGCATCGATCTGCATCGCTCCGTTGCTGGATTCCCTCACAGGTGGCGCTAAAGGTGGCCGAACGCCTAGCTGGGTGCGCTCGATATAAGCGGTAATCGCTGCGGCCGATGCGAGCTCTGCTTTTGTGAAGGATCCAAAACCGGCCAATGATGCGACGCTGAAAAAATCGCGCAATCGACGCTCTGCGGAGGTTGCATCAAACCCGTCGCGTGCCATCGGCGTCACAATACCGGGCATATCTCGGTAGAGATTTTTTAACGGGCCCGATTCATCGATCAAAGTATCAGGGAGCAGAATTTCACGCGGCTCAAGCCGCGCAATTTCCGCAAGTAACGAGGCTTCATCAGCCTCGGTCACCCGAAACCGACCGGTTGATATGTCAGCCGAAGCGATTCCATACCGCCAAGCCCCGTCTTCTTGCCGGGTACGAGCGATTGCAACGAGCAAATTGGCGCGTGCCGGATCCAAAAGCCGATCTTCTGTAATGGTTCCGGGCGTGACGAGGCGCGTTACATCGCGGCGAACGACCGATTTGGGCCCTCTTTTTTTGGCTTCAGCCGGATCTTCCATTTGCTCGCAGACGGCAACACGGTGCCCGCCTGCAATCAGGCGTTGCAGATATTCATCGGCCCGCTCGACAGGTACACCGCACATGGGAATGTCGGCGCCCTGATATTTGCCGCGCTTTGTCAGAACGATGCCAAGCGTTCGGGATGCAAGCTCGGCATCCTCAAAAAATAGTTCGTAAAAGTCGCCCATTCGATAAAACAGGAGCGAATCCGGGTTCGCGCCTTTGATCTCGATATATTGCGCCATCATTGGCGTTGGGCGTTCGTCTGATGTGGGGTCTACGGTGCGGCTCATAAAAACACGCTAGCAAAGGCAAAGCGCGAACTCACGCCTTAAAGCGGACTTATCCGAAGATATTCGACGTGTTGCGAACACAAGATATCAACGACAATAAACTTTTGACTTGCATATTACAAGTTATCTGGTTAACTTGCATAATACAAGTTATATAAACATATCCTTGGAGATGGTTCGATGGAAAAAGTATTGGTCACAGGCATCACCGGCTATATCGGACAACATTGCGCTGCTGAGCTATTGCGGCAGGGTTATGAAGTGGTTGGGACCATCCGCTCTCGCGTTAAGGCTCAATCCACCAAAGAGGGGATTGTGAAGGTCGCACCCGTTGAACATTTGAACTTCGTGGAAGCCGATTTGCTTTCGGATAATGGATGGGACGAGGCGATGAAAGGTTGCACCTATGTGCTCCACGTCGCATCCCCCTTTGTGTTGATCGAACCGAAAGATGAAAACGAGATGATCGCCCCTGCCGTCCAAGGCACTCAGCGGGTCATCGCCGCAGCGCAGAAAGCGGGGGTGAAGCGGCTCGTTTTGACGTCATCGACTTTTTCCATCATTGCCGGAAAAGAAACAGGCCATTATGGCCCAGCCGATTGGTCGGATACCGACGCCAATATTGGTGCCTACGCTAAGAGCAAAACGCTAGCCGAACGCGCTGCGTGGAAAGCAGTTGAGGGCGGAGCTATGGAAATGAGCGTTATTAATCCAGGAGCGGTTTTCGGACCATCTCTGGGGGCCAAAATTGACGGCCAAAGCGTTTCCTTAATGACCAAAATGATAACGGGTAAAATCCCGATGATCCCCGATATGGCGATGGGCATGGTGGATGTGCGCGATGTTGCCAAGCTTCATGTCGCTGCGATGACCGCCATCGGCGCTGCCGGAAAGCGTTTCATCGCATGCACTTCTGAGCCGGTCGAAATGGCGACATTAGCCAAAATATTGCGAGACGCGGGCTATAAGAAGGTTCCGACAATGAAAGCGCCGACTTTTGTTTTGAAATTGATGGGCCTTGTCGATCGCGAAGCGCTTGGAATGCTCCCTTTCATCGGGAAAAAGGCGGTACTGGATACCAGCTCAACGATCAAAATACTGAACTGGCAACCTTTGCCAATGGCCAACGCCTTCAAAGAAATGGCTGTTACCCTATCGCGTTAAAAGGGAAATAAGTTTGTTCGTCGCCTAAAGTTTAAGTAAAGATATTGCCTATGGCGTATCGTGAAAAAAATATGGATTGGCGTTCACCGTGTCCGATCAGTTCAGCGTTGGATGTGCTCGGCGACAAGTGGTCGCTGTTGATCATCCGCGATTTAATTATTCATGGGCCGCGCACTTATTCCCAATTTCTCGATGCACCTGAGCGTATTTCAACCAATATTCTCGCATCAAGGCTTGAGCTCCTTGCCTGCCTAAAGCTCATTGAGAGAACAAGCCCGGAGGCCGCTAGCCGCAACAATGCTTACCATTTGACCGAAAGTGGCGCGGCCTTACGCCCAACTTTGGAGGCTTTGGGAAAATGGGCGGGCTCACATCTATCGGATTTACACGTCGATATACTGAAGATGTAATGAGTAGTATGGGGTGCCAATAAACCGGTTGAATATATTTTAACGCCTTCATAGCCGAATAATCCGGTATTTTATCCTCTACGACGGAAGGATTGTTGAGCTTCTGACCCGCTGGCCCTAAGGTTGGAGAAGGATGTTCTTCACGTGGGGGTAAATAGGGATGGTTGACGGCAAACCGACAAAGCGGACGCGTCCTACGATTTCTGACAAGGAGGCGCTCGATTTTCACGCAATGGGCCGCCCAGGCAAGATCGAGATTGTCGCGACCAAGCCCATGGCGACACAGCGCGATTTGTCGCTGGCCTACTCACCAGGCGTTGCAGTTCCCGTTAAGGCCATCGCGGAAAATCCGGCCTTGGCCTTCGATTACACGGCTAAGGGCAATCTTGTGGCCGTTATTTCAAACGGTACGGCCATATTGGGTTTAGGCAATCTCGGCGCTCTTGCGTCCAAACCCGTTATGGAAGGCAAAGCGGTTTTGTTTAAGCGCTTCGCCGACGTCGATTCGATTGATTTGGAAGTTGATACCGAAGATCCCGAGCAATTCATCAATGCCGTGCGTTATCTCGGTCCGTCCTTCGGCGGCATTAATTTGGAAGATATCAAGGCACCGGAATGCTTCATTATCGAGGAAAAACTCCGGGAATTGATGGATATTCCTGTTTTTCACGATGACCAGCACGGTACAGCGATTATCGCAGCCGCTGGTATCATGAACGCGATGAAATTGACGGGCCGTGCGCTTAAAACCACCAAGCTTGTTTGCAATGGCGCCGGGGCGGCCGGTATTGCCTGCCTAGAGCTCATTAAAGCCATGGGGTTTGCGGCTGAAAATGTGATTTTGTGTGATACCAAAGGTGTGGTCTATCGCGGTCGTACCGAGGGGATGAACCAGTGGAAATCGTCCCACGCTGTTGAAACCAAAGATCGCACGCTCGAAGACGCGATGCGCGGTGCCGATGTATTTTTTGGCCTTTCCGCCAAAGGCGCGCTTTCGGCCGAGATGGTTAAATCCATGGCACCTAACCCTATTATTTTTGCCATGGCCAATCCGGATCCTGAAATCACGCCGGAAGAGGCCCATGCCGTGCG
>DAIOVR010000043.1:13914-15985 GCA_036758905.1 Beijerinckiaceae bacterium
TTGCAGCGCGTGTTTGAACGCGTAAGGCGATACCCTAAACGGGTTGTGTTTGCAGAGGGCGAGGAAGAACAAGTCATCCGCGCGGCTGTTTCCTTCGTTGCACAAGGACTGGGAACTGCAATTTTGGTCGGTCGCGAAGATCGTGTACGCGAGCGCGCTATGGCGGCTGGCATTGAGTTAGACGGTCGCGAGGGCATTGAAATTCACAATGCAAGGCTCTCCAAGCGCAATCCAGCCTACGCGCAATATCTCTATGAGCGGTTGCAGCGTAAGGGCTATTTGTTGCGCGATTGCCAGCGTTTGATCAATCAGGACCGGAACTATTTCGGCTCGGCAATGGTGGCCTTGGGTGATGCAGACGCCATGGTAACCGGTGCCACGCGCAATTATTCGGTCGCTCTGAGTGACGTTTTGAATGTCATCGATGCGAAACCGGGTCATCGCTTAATGGGTGCCTCTCTCGTTTTGGCGCGCGGAAGAACGGTTGTTGTTGCTGATACGGCGATTACGGAATTGCCAACAGCCGAGCAAATCGCCGATATTGCGGTAGAAGCTGCGGGTGTTGCCAGGCGGTTGGGCTATGAACCCCGCGTTGCCATGCTGGCTTATTCCACTTTCGGTCATCCTCAAGGTGAACGCTCCGCCAAGGTCATCGATGCTGTTAACTTGCTCGATAAGCGGCGCGTTGACTTCGAATACGATGGCGAAATGGCTGCCGATGTGGCTCTGAACAAGGATGTTATGGCCCAATATCCATTCTGTCGGTTAACTGATACGGCCAATGTCTTGGTTATGCCAGCCTTTCACGCCGCATCGATTTCAACCAAAATGCTGCAAACGATTGGTGGCTCGACGGTAATCGGCCCTTTGCTGGTGGGATTGGACCGGGCGGTCCAAATCATGCCGCTTGGCGCGAAAGATTCGGATATTGTGAATATGGCCGTTCTGGCGGCATTTAATGTAGGTGGGTAAAGATTAGTTTGCGGAATAAATTAAGCTTTATCTCAGCGCGGCGAAGAACTCGCGTAAGAGCTCTGCTGCCTCGGTTTCCCTTATCCCACCATAAACTTCCGGCGCATGAAGGCACGTAGGTTGGCCAAAAAAGCGCGGGCCGTGATCCACCGCGCCGCCCTTTAGGTCAGCAGCGCCATAGTAAAGTCGCCGAATTCGCGCCAGCGAGATGGCGCCTGCGCACATCGCGCAGGGTTCTAAGGTGACGTGGAGATCGCAGCCGATCAAGCGTTCCGAGCCGATTTTATGGGCCGCTTCGCGTAAAGCGAGAATTTCGGCGTGGGCAGTAGGGTCGCGGTCGATCAGGGTTCGGTTGCCTGCGATGCTCAAGATCTCGCCATTGCGCGTAACAACCGCGCCAACAGGAACCTCGCCGCGCTCGGCGGCCTGTTTTGCGGCTGCAAAGGCCTGTTCCATGGGCGTCATCGTATTTCGTTCCATCTTCTTGTGATGCGAAGCTCGCAACCGTTGAAATACTCTGCTATCAGCGGCGCATGAATGACAAAAGCAAAAATCGTGGTGGCGGCAAAGGTCGTCCACCGAGTGGAGGCGCCGGTCGCGGACGTGGACCCGGGGCGCGTGGTGACTCATCTACCCCTCGCGGGTTCCATAAAGCGCGTACACCCGCGCCACGTGGCCCATCGGGTGAAGAGGAGGGCAAAAAAGCCTTCCGCCCTCGTCGCCCAGCAGAATCGCGCGGGCCCAGCGAAAATACGGGCGAAAAGCGCGCTTTTAAGCCGAGAGGCGAAAAAAGCTTTGGTGATCGTCAGCCTGGCGACCGACCGTTTTCGTCGCGCCCGCCGCGGGATAATGCCGGTGAGGGAAAGCGCCCCTTTAAGCCAAGAGGGGATCGCCCGGCAGGAGACAGGCCTTATTCGGCCCGTCCGGCTCGCGAAGGCTCCAGCGATGAAAAGCGCTCATTCCGCCCCCGTGGCGAGCGGCCAGCCGGCGATAGGTCTCGCGGCGAACGCCCTTATGGTGAAAGGTCAGGAAAACCAACGGGTTTTCGTGGCAAGACACGAAGCTTTAGTGCGCCGAAGGTTAATCCTGGTGAGCGTAT
>DAIOVR010000044.1:0-5825 GCA_036758905.1 Beijerinckiaceae bacterium
AACCTGATCGCCCCTATTATTCCTGTTGTCCTTTGCGCACCCAAATATCTAAGTGGTGAAATGACCCTGGGCGACATTATGCAAACGGCTGCCGCCTTTTTACAGGTTCAAAGCTCTCTCAATTGGCTCGCTGATAACGCTTTCAGTATCGCCAACTGGTCTGCATCCGCGCGCCGCGTTGCAGCGCTCGATGATATAATTCTCAATCATGATCATTATTGAAGTGCCAATTTCTCTTTGAAGCTAAAGCGTGATCAATATTATTTCTGAGAAATGAATAAAGAATATGAACGAATAAAGTCTTCAAACGTTTTCTCACTATGACCTTATCCATCAATGATTACTCGGGAGACATAGGATGAACCGCTTAATAACCCTTTCGGTTTTATGCCTTTACCTCGGAGCCTGTGCTACCGCACGCGATGAAAGAATGGCACAAGGAGCGATGATTGGTGGCACTGGAGGCGCGATCATCGGTGGCGTAACAACGGGTTCAGCAGAAGGTGCCGTTGTCGGAGGTGTCGCCGGTGCCGCCATTGGAGCCGTGGGGGCTGATTTAACTCGACCTCGGCATAGTAAAAAACATTGCTATTATAGTAACGCGCAGCAACGTGAGGTCTGCCGTTATCAATAGGGTTTCATACCACAGCGGAGCGATAACGCGTTCAGACGCGTGGCGGAAGGGGTGGGATTCGAACCCACGGTGAGCTTTCACCCACGGCGGTTTTCAAGACCGCTGCCTTAAACCACTCGGCCACCCTTCCAACCGGCCGCATCTGCCAGCAGTTTTGCAACCTGACCGAAGCGACGGATGTTCCTATACGCATTCTCGACCGCTCCGACAATATGCCAATAGCCAATAAAGGCGATGGGTAGCATTTTACGAATCGCGAAGATTTGCATAAAAACGCTCCCATAAGAGTTGACGTGATCGAAGGCACGCACACCTTAAGCTCGGCCAATTCGAGTTTTATTGTTTAGTTTCAATCTGTTAAATGTATGTACTCATCAATAATCGGTCAAATTATTGATTAATGCTGCTCTTCAGGTTAATCTAACCGTAAGGTATGTGACGGTATTTCGTGATCTCCGCTCGATTGGGCTCAGTTTGGACAATGCGTGGTTAACAGTGTCCAACGCTACGAAAGACAACGGTTTGACGGCAAATATTTTTCCTTCATTCACGCCTTCGCTTATGGCTGGCCCGAATGATATTCAGCTTTATAAACGGGCATTTCGTTTATCGGCTGTAGTTATCGCAGGTTTATTGGTGGCCAATTGTGCCGGTCCTAAAACCTCAAAAATTGACCCTAAATACGGCGTTAGCCCAAGTCCGCGGGTTGTGGCTGATGATGAGTCGGTGCCGAAAGGCGGCGGATTTTCCAAAGTTGGAAAGCCTTATGTGATTGCGGGTGAGGTCTACACCCCGAAAGATATGAAGAAATATTCGGCCACAGGCTTGGCTTCTTGGTACGGTTCACAATTCCGCGGGCGCATGACGGCGAATGGCGAAGTATTCGACACCGATTCGGTCACGGCTGCTCACCCGACTATGCCTCTGCCTTCCTATATCCGCGTTACCAATACGCTGAATGGCCGGTCTATTATCGCGCGTGTGAATGACCGCGGTCCGTTTCATTCCAAGCGTTTAATCGACGTTTCCGAGCGTGTGGCGGAAGCTTTGGCATTCCGCAATATCGGTACGGCTCGCGTAAAGGTGGATTATATCGGTCGTGCTCCGACCGATGGCAGCGATGATGCAATCTTGATGGCAAGCTTAAAGACGGATGGCTCTCCAGCCACGCTCCGTGGCGATGCGAGGGCACCTGTTCAAGTTGCCAGCAATGATCAACAGGAAACGTTTGGCGCGTCCGCAAATAGCAATTCTGACACGATTGCGAATATCTTCGGGACGTCAGATGCATCAAATGCGACCGTATTGGCAGACACAGCACCTGTACTTGATGCAGATGCCTTTGTGCCGCTGCCACCTGTACGCCCGCGGGCAGGCCTAATGGCGGTTAATCTGATTTCGGCGAAGCCAACGCTTTTGGGCAATCGGACGATTTCGGATCCAACCGTTCAAACGGCAAGTATTCCGATGCCTATTCCGCGGCCAGGCGGCATGTTCTTTGCGCCTGTAACGGGTTTCGTGCCGTCTCCCGCCTTTAATAAATTATCGCCACAACAGTTTGTCCCATTAAATTAAGCGGGTTTTCTGTTTCTTTTTAGCCGATTAGGCTGACAAGCAGTGGATGATTGAACATAATAAGCGCGCCAATCAAACGGCGCGCTTTTTTTATCGTTGGGATTTGTAGCAAATGGGCCGTGGCCATTTTATAACCTTGGAAGGCGGCGAGGGGACCGGAAAATCCACTCAAATCACGCAGCTCCTCCATCGGTTGCAGTCCGTCGGTATCGATGCCGTTCAGACGCGTGAACCTGGCGGCTCAAAGGGCGGGGAACGAATCCGTTCGCTTATTTTAGAGGCCGGCCAATCCCGTTTTGATCCCTTAACCGAGACATTGCTGTTTTACGCCGCGCGCAATGACCATTTAGAGCATCTCATTCGGCCATCGCTTCGCGCCGGGCAATGGGTAATTTGTGATCGGTTTTCCGACTCAACGCGCGTCTATCAAGGTGGGGGAGAATCTCTAGGTCCTTCGGTTCTCGACCAACTCGACAGTTTAGTCGTTCGTGATACTCAACCAGACCTGACGCTGATCTTGGATTTACCTGCTGAGATTGGACTTGCCAGAGCCCATGCGCGTCGTGGTCAAGCTTCCGCCGACGGGTTTGAGGCCGAAGCGATCGAGTTTCATCAAGCACTTCGCCAAGGCTATCTTGCCCTTGCGCGTGCTTTTCCCAAACGCTGTGTTGTGATTGATGCTACTGGAACGGTTGATGAAATAGCGGATCGTATTTGGAATACCGTCTCCGAACGGTTTTTGTCCTCCAACCCTAAGCAGCAGAATGGCTGAGGATTTATCCATAGAATTGGATCGTTTTGGCACCTCGCGGCACCCGCGGGAAGGTGATGCGCTGTTTGGGCATCAACGGGAAGAGACGCAATTTTTAAGCGCCTATCAATCGGGGCGTATGCCGCATGCCTGGCTCATTTCCGGACCGGATGGAATTGGCAAAGCCAGTTTTGCCTATCGTGCCGCGCGGTTTATTCTGTCGAACCCCTATCCTAAGGCGGAGTCTGTTCAACGGGCCCAAACGCTCGATAGTCAGATTGATTCAGCTATTGGTCGTCGTATTTCGGCGCAATCGCACGGCGATTTACTTTCGGTACATCGGGAAATTGAACCCGGAAAAAAGACGATTCCGACGGAAATTAAAGTCGATCAAATCCGCAAAATGATTCAATTTTTTGAAACGACGGCGGGCGAGGGTGGTTGGCGGATCGCAATTATTGATACGATGGATGAGTTGAACCGTTCGGGGGCGAATGCGTTACTGAAGCTGATCGAGGAACCACCGCCGCGTTCTTTGTTTTTTATGATTACAAGCGCACCAGGGCGGCTCTTACCAACGATCCGGTCTCGCTGCCGTGTGTTATCTCTACGTCCTTTGAAAGAAGCCGACATCGTCGAGGCCTTGCGCGCCCAGCCCAGTCCGCCAAGCCAAGCGGTAGCGTTGCAAGCCGCCCGACATTCCGGAGGTTCTGTTAAGACAGCATTGAAATTGATGGATCCGGCGACGCTTTCGATCATTGAGCATGTTGAGCAGGTTTTGCAGCGTCTACCCGCTCTGGATCGGGCGGAACTTTTACAGATGGCTGAGGGTTTGGTTGGGCGCGAACGAAGCAATGACTATCAAACCGTCGTTGAAACGGTGCAAAACTGGCTTGCAGAGCAATGTCGGCTTCGCGCAGGTGAGGGCGCGCATCGGCTTGCACCCTTAGCAGAGGTATGGGAGAAGAGCGCGCGTATGGCAGGTGAAACGGATCGGTATAATTTGGATCGTCGACCCTTTTTGCTGTCGCTATTCGCCGATCTTTCCGAAGCGGTGCGCCTATCGAACGGCGTATCATAGGTCAGATCGTGTATTTCCGGTTTGGTTTTAAGGATGAATGGATATGACGGATCGGGAAAAATTTTATATCACCACGGCCATATCCTATCCCAATGGACGGCCCCATATCGGCCATGCCTATGAGCTGATTGCGACCGACGCCATTGCCCGTTTCAAAAGACTCGACGGAGCCGATGTTTTCTTTTTGACCGGCACCGATGAGCACGGCCAAAAAATGCTTCAAACAGCGGCGAAAGAAGGCATGACGGCGCTTGAATTAGCCGACCGTAACGCCGCCGTGTTTCGCGCGATGGGGCAGGCGCTGAATGCGTCGAACGATGATTTTATCCGCACAACCGAAGAGCGCCATAAAAAGGCCTCTCAGGCGATTTGGAATCGCATGGTGGAGGCGGGGGATATTTATAAGGATTCTTATGCCGGTTGGTATTCGGTACGAGATGAGGCCTATTTTGCCGAAGATGAAACGGTATTGGGCGGCGATGGCATACGTCGCGGCCCGACCGGAACGCCGGTCGAATGGGTAGAAGAAGAGAGCTATTTTTTCAAATTATCGGCCTATCAAGACCGCTTGCTGGCGCTTTATGAAAGCCAGCCGGATTATATCAGCCCGGCTGAGCGCCGTAATGAAATCACGAGTTTTGTGAAATCGGGGCTGCGCGACTTATCGGTCAGCCGCACGACCTTCGATTGGGGAATTCCAGTTCCCGACGACCCGAAACATGTGATGTATGTCTGGGTGGATGCGCTGACGAATTATATCACGGCGACAGGTTGGCCGGATGAGAACGCGCCGCGGGCAAAGTATTGGCCTGCCAATGTGCATATTATCGGCAAGGATATTGTGCGTTTCCATACCGTCTATTGGCCTGCGTTTTTGATGTCGGCCGGTTTGCCTTTACCGCATCGCGTTTTTGGCCACGGGTTCCTGTTTAACCGCGGCGAGAAAATGTCGAAGTCGGTGGGTAATGTGATTGATCCGTTCACCTTGGCCGAGCATTACGGCATCGATCAATTGCGCTATTTTTTCCTGCGCGAAGTACCCTTTGGACAAGATGGCAATTACTCGCATGAAGCCATCGTTAACCGCATCAATGCCGATCTTGCTAATGATCTCGGCAATTTGGCACAGCGTTCGCTGTCGATGGTTGCTAAAAACCTCGATGGCAAAATGCCAAGAATGGGCGATCTCAGCGATGCCGATAAAGCGATGTTAGCCGATGCCTATGCGCTTCCAGCGCGGTCACGCGCGGCGATGAAGGATTTCGCGTTGCACACGATGCTGGCCGATATTTGGCGCGTGGTGGCCGATGCCAATCGTTATTTTGCGTCAGAGGAGCCTTGGGCGAAACGCAAGACCGATCAAGCGCGCTTTGAAACGGTTTTGGCGGTTACGCTCGAAGTATTGCGCGTGGTCGGAATCATGGCTCAACCCGTAATGCCGACCGCATCGGCAACCTTATTGGACCTCGTTGGCTCATCGCACGAAGCGCGTGCGTTTGCCCATGCTTCGTCAGATCATGCGGTTCCGGCCATGACCGCGCTACCAGCGCCTCAACCCGTCTTTCCGCGTTATGTTGAAACCGAAGGCGACGCGACCAATTGAATGAGCCGCACGCCATGATCGTCGATAGCCATTGTCACCTCGATTTTCCCGATTTTGAAGCAGAACGGGATAGCATCGTTGAACGCGCGCATGATGGTGGCGTGGGGACAATGTTGACGATTTGCACGGAAGTCGGACGGTTTGAGCCGATCAAGCGCATTGCTGAAACCTATCCCACCAT
>DAIOVR010000044.1:5925-15863 GCA_036758905.1 Beijerinckiaceae bacterium
GTTGAATTGGGCCTCTATGTCTCATTTTCAGGTATATTGACCTATAATCGTTCCGAAGAACTTCGTTCGATCGCGGCGGATATTCCGCTTGATCGGTTGCTGGTTGAAACGGACGCGCCTTATTTGGCTCCCCAAAGCCGTAGGGGAAAACGCAACGAACCATCTTATGTGGCTGAAACCCACGCCATGCTCGCAAAAGTTAAGGGCATTGCCGACAGTGAACTCGCGTCGATAACAACGAATAATTTTTTCAATCTCTTTTCGAAAGCTCAGCGACCAACGGGGCTTTCCAAATGACGCTTAAACTGACCATTCTCGGCTGTGGTTCATCCGGCGGCGTGCCTCGACCCGCTTATGGATGGGGCGCCTGCGACCCAAACAACCCCAAAAACCGGCGTAGACGCTGTTCCATCATGCTGGAACGCTCAAAAGATTTAGCAAAAACCGTTGTTATTATAGATACTTCTCCGGATTTGCGTGAGCAACTTCTGAGCGTCGATGCCAAGCGCATTGATGCCGTTTTATTCACCCATGATCACGCCGACCATACGCATGGGTTGGATGATGTTCGGCCCGTCGTGTTGCATATGCGCCAGAGAATTCCGACCTATATGGATGCCGTTACATCTCGCGTGCTGCATCAAAGGTTTGGCTATTGCTATGAAACGCCGCCTGGTAGCGATTATCAACCCATTGTTGAGGACCGTAGGCTAATATCGGGTCATAGGGTTGAAATAGACGGCCCAGGTGGCTCGATTGCTGCGACACCATTTCGGGTTCACCACGGCATGATAGATGCGTTAGGCTTCCGGATCGGTTCAACGGCTTATTCGCCGGATGTGAATGATATTCCGGATGAGAGCATTGCAGCGCTTACGGGTTTGGACCTTTGGATTGTCGATGCGTTACGTCCAACGGCGCATCCTTCACATTTTTCACTTCCAGAAACACTGGCATGGATTGAGCGGTTAAAACCCAAACAAGCCATTTTAACGAACCTCCACACTGATTTGGATTATGCCGCCTTAAGCGCTCAATTGCCGAAGAATGTTACGCCTGCCTATGATGGCCTAGAAGTAATCATTTGAGATCTCTTTCTGTATCAATTTAAGTTCCATAATGTTTCTTATGCGAATTTAATATTCAGAAAGAACGCGGTTATCCCTTCTACATATTGGAACTTTCCCGCCATGCTCCCGTCCAAGAACATTAAAGATCTCATCGCCATCATGGCAGCTCTCCGGACGCCTGTCACAGGTTGCCCATGGGATTTGGAACAGAGCTTTGATACGATTGCGCCTTACACAATTGAAGAAGCCTATGAGGTTGCCGATGCGATTGAGCGCGGCGACATCAGCGATCTCCGCGATGAATTGGGCGACCTCCTCCTCCAAGTGGTCTTTCATGCTCGCCTCGCCGAAGAGCAAGGCAGCTTTAAATTCGACGATGTGGTTCATGCCATCACGTCAAAACTTATTCGCCGACATCCACATGTCTTTGGCAATTTACAAAATTTGACGCCCGAGGAAGTCAAAGGGCTATGGGCCGACATCAAGGCACAAGAAAAGGCCGATAAAGTGGCAGAAAGGAAGGCAGCGGGACTAGAAGCCGCGTCCGAGAATACCTCTCTTCTGGCCGATATCCCGTATAATCTCCCTGCCCTTATCCGCGCCGAAAAGCTTCAAGCCAAAGCGTCGAAAGTAGGCTTCGACTGGAACGATGCCCGTTTGGTGCTTGAAAAAATCCGCGAGGAAACCGGAGAAATCGAGGACGCTTTAGCTTCAAAGGACCAAGCAAATATCGAAGAAGAAATTGGCGACTTGCTGTTTGTTGTGGCCAATTTAGCCCGCCATTTATCGGTTAATCCCGAAGACGCTTTACGCAAAGCCAATTTGAAATTTGTTCGTCGTTTCAATTATATAGAAAATAATATGAAGCTATTAGGTAAAGATATCAAGGACGCAAATCTGGAAGAAATGGAGCATTTCTGGAATGAGGCGCGCAAGCTCGATAAAATGAAGGTCTAATGACCCTCCCGCCGCATTAATCGGGCATCCGGAAAGCGCTTTAAAAGCCTCGCTTCCTTTTCCGGCAAAACGCGTATCGCTAAACGATATCCGCCCTCTTCCGTCATGCGTCGCTCGAGCACTTCGGTATCTTCATAAAGCCAATTCATGCGCGCACCATCGGCTGGTCCGAGCGCTACCGAATAAACGATACTGGCGCGCGCTACCCGCTTTTCGATGAGCGAGAGCAAATCAGCGATCCCGTCGCCCGTTATAGCCGACACCAAAACTGGCTTTTCAGATGATGGACGGCTTTCCATGCGCCCGGTCAGCCGTTGGCGCTCTTCGTCTGATAATAAATCCGCCTTATTCCAAACTTCGATCAAGCGTCCATGATCATCCGGATCAATGCCAAGATCTCTTAAAATGCTGACCACGTCAGCTGCCTGCGCTTCGGTATCGCCATGCGAAACGTCGCGAACGTGAAGGATCACGTCAGCGGAAATAACATCTTCCAAAGTTGCTCTAAAGGCGGCCACCAACATGGTTGGGAGGTCAGAGATAAAGCCAACCGTATCCGACAGAATGATGGGTGCGCCATGAGGCAGCTTTGTAACGCGTGCCGTCGGGTCCAAGGTGGCAAAAAGCATGTTCTCGGCCAGCACTTCCGCCGCGGTGAGACGGTTAAACAAAGTCGATTTACCAGCATTCGTATAGCCTACGAGGGCGACAATCGGATAGGGAGCGCGATCCCTGCCCTTACGGTGCAACCCGCGAGTCCGCTTGACGGACTCGAGATCCTTTTCGATCTTCATCATGCGTTCTTGGATCAGGCGTCGATCGGCTTCAATTTGGGTTTCGCCCGGGCCACCCAAAAAGCCGAACCCGCCGCGCTGGCGTTCCAAATGGGTCCAAGAACGGACCAAACGGCTCTTTTGATAGGATAAATGGGCTAGTTCTACCTGTAAGGTACCCTCTTTGGTTCGCGCGCGACGCCCAAAGATTTCCAAAATCAGGCCTGTTCGATCAATCACTTTCACCTTGAGGGCGCGTTCCAAATTGCGCTGCTGTACGGGACTTAGCGCGCAATCGACGACAACGAGCGTAATCTCTTCATTTTCGACATATTCATGCAACTCCTCGATTTTGCCCGTACCGATAAAGGTTGCAGGACGAGGCGCGGCAATGGGAATGATCATTGACGCCACAAGCTCAATATCAATGGCTGCAGCGAGGCCTGAGGCTTCCTCAATACGGGCCTCAAAATCTCTCGTATTGCTTTCGGGAGCGCCTGACGCGGCACGGCGAGCCGCAGCACGGCTTGTGAGGTAAGGACCAATCACAAGCGTGCGCGTGCCAACCGATATGTCTTTGGTGTTTTCTTCAGGGCCGACGGTAAATCGGCCCGATGCGTGCGGGTCTTTTGCCACCTCAGTCCTTCAGGACCGCGCCGGTTTCATCCGTTGGATCAAAAAGGGTGACGGGCGAACCCGGCATAATCGTGGAAATCGCATGCTTATACACGAGCTGCGAATGACCATCCCGGCGTAAAAGGAGGCAGAAATTATCAAACCACGTCACCACGCCTTGCAGTTTCACGCCGTTGATAAGGAAAATCGTTAGGGGAATCTTGCTCTTCCGAACCTGGTTCAGAAATGTATCTTGAAGGTTTTGTGCGCGTTCTGTCGCCATTTTTTTACCCTTTTTGTTTTTGCCGGAGCATACGGGCTCACGGAACTGTCTTTTATCGCGTTTTAGACCATCTAACGAGCGAACCTGCTGACACAAACACAGCGCAGGCCGCCTCAAAATCTTCAACTATTGGTATAGATAGTCAACTCCCCCTTGCGCTTCAACCTACCCCGAGCGATTTCAGCTTCCGATGCAGGGCCGAGCGTTCCATATCCACAAATTCTGCCGTTCGGGAAATATTGCCACTAAAGCGATTAACCTGAGCGATCAGATACTCCCTTTCAAAGACTTCCCTCGCTTCTCTCAATGGCAAGGACATCAGTTTTTCGCCCCCCTGCCCACCAGGCAAGGATGGAACCGATGCCCCGACATCCGTCGGCAAGAGTTCGGCCGTAATCGTCGAATTAGGGTCGCCGCCCGCCATGATGAGCATCCGTTCGACACTGTTTCGAAGTTGCCGCACATTCCCCGGCCAATCATGCGCCTGAAGAACGGCTAAGGCATCTTCGGCAACAGGACGCTGGGCCAACCCTGACACACGCTCGATTTGCTCCATGAAGTGACTGACAAGATCCGGTATGTCCTCCCTCCTTTCGGATAGAGAGGGAACCCGAACGGGAACAACATTTAACCGATGGAGAAGATCCTCGCGAAACCTTCCGGATTGTACTTCGGCCATAAGGTCCCGCGATGTCGAGGACAGGATGCGGACATCGACGGCGACTTTATTGGTGCCGCCTACCCTCTGAAACGTCTGATCGATGAGAACACGTAGGATTTTGCTCTGCGTCTCTTTCGGCATATCGGCCACTTCATCGAGATATAAAGTGCCGCCATGCGCCTCTTCAAAAGCACCGATCCGGTTCGGACCGTTTGATCCATCCTCAACCCCAAAGAGCTCGGCCTCCATGGATTGCGGCGTAATGGTTGCTGCATTGAGCGCGATAAACGGGCCAGACGCTCGATCAGACGAAGCGTGAATCATGCGAGCGACAATTTCTTTGCCGCTACCCGATGGACCCGCAATCAGCACCCGCGCGTGGCTTGCTCCAACACGCTCTATCGTTTGCTTTAAATGATTGATCGCCGTTGAGCGGCCGATAAGCTGATTAATAGCGGGCGCTTTGGTCCGCAGTTCGCGGATCTCTCGACGCAAACGAAAGGTTTCAAGAGCACGGTCCGCTACCAGTAAGAGCCGATCCGATTTGAAAGGCTTCTCGATAAAATCATAGGCGCCTCGCTTAATAGCGGAGACGGCCGTTTCGATATTGCCATGGCCGGAAATCATCACCACGGGCAAATCGGGATTTTGCTCCTTGATGATGTCGAGCAATTGTAACCCGTCAAGCCTAGAGCCTTGGATCCAAATATCTAGAAAAATGAGATGGGGGCGGCGTGCTGAAATTTCTCCCAATGCATCGTCTGCATTGGCGGCCGTTCGGCATTTAAATCCTTCATCCTCGAGAATACCTGCAACAAGATCTCGGATGTCCGCCTCGTCATCGACGATCAGAATATCAGCACTCATTGTTTCTTCTCCGCTGACGGACTTGAAGCCGTTTGCTCGGCGTTTAAACCATCAATCGGGAACCACAAACGCACACGAGCACCGCGACCCGCATCGGCACGATCGAGCAATTCGATCCCGCCACCATGATCTTCAAAAATTTTACCAACAATGGCCAAGCCCAGCCCCGTACCACCAGCGCGCGTTGTCATATAGGGCTCGAGCAAACGTTGGCGACTTTCCGTCGGAAAGCCTTTGCCATTATCCGTAATCTCGATGGCTAAAATGCCTGATTGGGCGGTATCAAGCGACACGACGATTTCACCCTGACCGCGTTCAATGCTTGGTACGGCTAGGATCGACTCCGTTGCGTTTTTGACAATATTCGTGAGTGCTTGCGAGATTAAGCGCCGATCAAAACTGGCTTTCGGAAGATCCTTGGGTATGACGTCCAAAAAATTAATTTCGGGATGCGCGACACGCATAAGAAACAAGACTTGCCGAATAACGCTCGAAACATCTTCGACTTCCGGCAATGGCTTTGGCATGCGCGCGAAAGACGAGAACTCATCGACCATGCGTTTAATATCGTCCACCTGCCGAATGATCGTATCCGTGCACTGATCAAAAATTTCGCGATCGGTGGTGATGACTTTTCCATATTTACGACGGATGCGTTCAGCGGAAAGCTGAATAGGTGTTAACGGATTCTTAATTTCATGCGCGATGCGGCGCGCGACATCGGCCCAGGCGGATGTTCTTTGCGCGGTCACTAGATCGGTAATGTCATCAAGCGTAACGATTGCACCTTGTTGCATATCGCTTGCTTGTTCACTCGTGACACGAACCGTCAGCGATCGATCCCGTGTGCCTTCATTGTATTCAATTTGACCTTGCACGGGACGGCCACGATCGACAATTTCGCGGTTGATAAATTCGGCAAAAGCGGGGATCGCTTCGGCCAATATTTGACCTTTTAGCGACGATGATATTTCGCCCAATAATTGCTCGGCGGAAGGATTTAATACAGTCACCCTTCCCTCGCCATCCAACCCAATCACGCCTGCTGAAACACCTGAGAGAACGGCCTCTGTAAAGCGGCGTCTTTGATCCATGAGCGTATTGGCGGTTTGAAGATTTTCAGTTTGATGACCAAGCTCGGCAGCCATTTTGTTAAACGTATCGCCGAGATGGCCAAGGTCCCCTTCATTCCCCGTCACAGGAACGCGAACATCGTAATTGCCACTCGCTACCTGATCGGTCGCAAAAATCAGACGTCGAATAGGAGCCACCAGCCAATTGGCAAAACTCAAACCAATCCAAACGGCTGAAAGTAAGAGAATGAGAGAGATCAACGCGTACATTGTTGCAAAGGCTATCTGAACACCGAGCTTTTGTTCGGCGAGCGCGTCGTAATACCGAACCGCCAATTGCGCTTGTTGCGGGAATTGCAAGGCCTTGGGATCAATGGTTCGAGCGACGAGCAAATAATTGCTATCAAAGCCGGGAATTTTCACCAAGGCACGGAAAATATTGCTGTCGGCTTGAAGCAGACAAATGCCGTCGCCTGACTCCTCTGCAGCTGCAAATTCTTCTGATTTCGGCAATTTCAGATCAGGAACCGCGACATTATCAATTCGTTCGATGGTCGCGCCATCCGGTTTGAGCATTATCGCTACAAAGAATCCTAGGAAATAGGACCGAGAACGCATGAACTCACGAAAGACAGCTTGGTCCTTATCAAATACCGGACGGGCCTGTCCGATATCAGCAGCCATCAGTCGAACTTCACGACCAATCGCTCGGCATTGGAATTCTTGATAGGCCTTCGCCACTTCAACCGATGTCTGTAATAATTCTTTGATCTGGCCGCTGAACGAGATGTCGATGCCGCGTTCAAGGGTCAGCCACCCTACGATAGCAACCAATACCGCGGGCGCTGCGGCGACAAACGCAAAGAGCGAAACGATACGCGCATGGAGTGCGGATCCCGCTAGACCTGCGCGGCGGGCTTTTAGAAGGCGGTAGGCATCAACGCCTACCATGATCAATAAAAGACCGATCAGCAATCCGTTAACGGCGAATAGGCTGATTATAACATCGCGGGTTGGAACAACGGGTACAAAATTGGCCAGCACAAGAAAGGTGGCGAGCGCTGATGTTAGGGCAAAAGCGACGACCAAAACACCGAATGCGCTTCGCCAAAAGGATGAAAGGCGAACCCCAACCCTCTGTTGGCTCACAGTTTTAGTGCCAAAAATGCCCAAGAGCGCCATAAGGACGCTACCCCTCGTTTATTTCAAATCGATCATATTCACTGATGCAATATAGCAACAGTGTTGCTGATTGACCACGGCAAACGGGACGTCGAGGTAAATTAAACGTGCATAATCCTAGCGCAGAGTCCGGATAATCCGGATATCGAGATCGCGAATTTTTTTACGCAGCGTGTTGCGGTTAACGCCCAAAAGTTCAGCCGCTTTGATCTGATTACCCCTCGTTGCCGCCATTGCAGCATTAATGAGTGGCTCTTCAACATCGCGAAGAATGCGATGGTAAAGACCCGGAGGAGGCAGATCGCCTTTAAAGCCTGCGAAATAGACATCCAAATGATGTTCGACGGACTCACTCAACGTCGCTGCAACGATCGGTTCTCCAGAAGATACAGCGCTGAAGGTCGGTGTCTCGACCAGTTCAACATCGACGATGGCCTCCGTAATTGTCTCCTGCGGATAGAGCGCTGCAAAACGACGAACGAGGTTTTCAAGTTCGCGTACGTTGCCCGGCCAACGATGCCGCTTAAGCCGCTCCAATGCACCGGTATCAATCTGCTTTGCAGGAAGACCTTCTTTCTCGGCCAAAATGAAGAAGTGCCTCACGAGATCCGGCAAATCCTCAATACGCTCTCTGAGCGGAGGCAAACGAAGCGGCACAACATTCAACCGGAAAAACAAATCCTCACGAAAGAGACCCTGTTGAATGGCAACGCGCAAATCTTTGTGAGTGGCAGCAACAATTCGAACATCGGTCTTGATCGACGTTCTTCCACCGATTGTTGAATACTCACCTTCTTGAAGCACCCTCAATAAGCGCGTCTGCGCTTCCATTGGCATATCGCCAATTTCGTCGAGGAAAAGGGTTCCGCCTTCGGCCTGTTCAAAGCGACCTGTGGCGCGATTAACCGCACCCGTAAAGGAGCCACGCTCATGACCGAATAATTCGCTCTCAATCAAATCACGCGGAATAGCGGCCATATTTACGGCAACAAAAGGCCCCTTCCGACGCTTGCCGTAATCATGCAGCGCACGCGCGACAAGTTCCTTACCGGTTCCTGATTCACCCATGATCATAACGGTAAGCTCGGTCGCCATTAATCGAGCCAAGGAGCGATAAAGTTCCTGCATTGCAGGCGAGCGACCCACCAGCGGAATCTCTTCATTGATCCCTTCGGATGACGCTTGAACAACGCCGCGCGGACGGGTAAGCGCCCGACTGATAACCGCTAAAAGTTCCTTTAGATCAAACGGCTTTGGAAGATATTCATAAGCCCCCCGCTCGGATGCACGAATGGCGGTCATAAACGTATTTTGCGCGCTCATCACGATAACGGGCAGATCAGGCCGCAATTTCTTAATGCGTGGCAAAAGATCAAACGCATTTTCATCGGGCATAACAACATCGGTGACAACAAGGTCGCCCTCACCTGCTGCTACCCAACGCCATAGCGTACTGGCCTGTCCAGTAACCCGCACCTCATATCCGGCGCGTCCTAATGCCTGATTGAGAACCGTGCGAATGGCCGCGTCGTCATCGGCGACAAGGATCGTACCATTTGGCATGCGCTATCCGTCACTTTCTACCACGCCTATATCGCGTGGAGTTTGCATCGACAAAAGAACCCTAAAAATCGTTCGACGAGGTAATGATTCACATTCCACTACTCCGCCATGGTCACCGATAATCTTCGATACCAAAGCAAGACCGAGGCCAGTCCCCGATGCCTTTGTCGAGATAAACGGATCAAACAGACTTCTCATCAGATCTTCCGGCACACCCGGGCCATTGTCCCGGATACAAATTTCAAGCGGAAGAGCGACACGGCTATTGCTACCCGGTACCACCATTCGGACACCTGTCCGATACGCCGTTGAAATCTCAATTTCACCGTCTACCGAGTCGGGCCCGATGGCTTCAGCTGCATTTTTAACAAGATTGAGAAAGACTTGGATCAACTGATCCTTATTGCACCAAATATGCGGCAAAGATGGATCATAATTCTCAGAGAAGCGGATATGCCTCGCAAATCCCGATGTTGCTAAACGCTTAACATGCTCGAGAACGCTGTGAATATTAATCGATTCCCGTTCAACAGGGCCGCCATCAGCGAAATTTTCAAACCGATCGACCAGTTTCACGATCCTATCCGTCTCATCACAAATCAGACGGAGCAAACTTTGATCCTCGTCCATGACCGAGGTTTCAAGCAATTGAGCCGCACCCCTAATGCCGGAAAGCGGGTTTTTTATTTCGTGAGCAAGCATCGAACCCATCGCCGAGATCGAGCGCGCTGCTCCACGATGGGTCAATTGCCTGTCCATTTTTTCAGCAATTGTCTTTTCTTGAAGCATAATGACCACGTCCTGTGCATCATCGGACTCCAACGTGGCATAAAGATCGACAATCTTGTCCGTACCAATGCGCGGCGTACCGATATCGACGCGATACTCGCTCAC